>CAYMPS010000029.1:0-13977 GCA_964392485.1 uncultured Gammaproteobacteria bacterium
GGCGCGACTTTACGATGAATGCCCTGGCGGCAGATCCGCTCACGGGAGAGATCATTGATGCCTTCGGCGGATTGGATGATCTGCGAACAGGGACGCTCCGCGTGACGGATGCGGAGCGATTTCAGGACGATCCCCTGCGCGTGTACCGCGCGGTCCAGTTCGCGGCGCGGATGGATTTGAAAGCGGACCCGAAAAGTCTGGAGCTCATGAAGGAGATGGTTGAAAGGGGTGATTTGGATGATCTCTCCAAGGAGCGTGTTTCCGATGAGATTGAGAAATTGCTCATGAAAGCGGAACGCCCGTCCGTGGGATTCGAGCTCGCACGCGAACTCGGTATCGTGGAGAAATACTACCCGGAGCTTCACGCGCTCATCGACCTTCCGCAAGAGAAAGATTGGCACCCGGAGGGAGATGTGTGGACGCATACCATGATGGCGCTGGACGAAGCGGCCAAGATCATTCGCGACGCGGATCGCGGACTGACGCGCGACGAAAAACGGCAGATTATGCTCGGCTGTCTTTGCCACGATCTTGGGAAGGCTCTGACCACGGAAGAGATCGACGGACGCATTCGGTCATTCAATCATGAACCCATGGGAAAAGGACCGGCAAAATCACTCCTCGCGAAATGGAAATTCTCCGGCAGTGATGTGAATGCGGCCCTCGTTGTGACCACCGAGCACCTCAAGCCTTCCGTGTATGAACGCGCGCTTAAGAGCGGGGAAATCGGTGAGAAGCAATTCATCAATATGGTGAGGAGGCTTTTGAAGCACATTGATCCCGTGAGCTGGAAGGTGCTCATGGCAAGCGCGGAAGCGGATGTGCGCGGACGGACGATCGCCGGAGCCCGGGCAAAAGCGGACGCCGCGCATGCGCTCTACGAACGGACGATTCGAGAAAACGGGCTTGATAAAGAACCTGCAAAACCGCTCCTCCAAGGGCGGGACCTCATGGAACTCGGGCTGGTTCCCGGACCGACGTTCGGAAAAATCATCAAGGAGGTCGAAGATGCGAGAGATGCGGGGGTGCTAACGACTTCGGAAGAAGCGCTGGAGTTTGTGAAAGGACGATTCATCGGCGCATGAGAAAAAAGCGCACGATGCGTATTTTGTAAAAATCTCATAAAATACTGGGGTTTTTTGCTATTTTGGCGAACGTTACCTTGACAAGGGACAAGATATTTGATATGTTTTTCATCCGTTCTACAACAGCGTCTTCCATTACGGATACGAAACGTTGAATCATTCAACGATTCTGGTAGAGTAACCCGTGAAGACTTTCGTTGAACCTTCATTCCAACATCCGGGAAGGAGCGCCCATGAAACCCATCACACTCATTTTGGGACAAGATCCGGTAAAAAAGATGCTGGCCGACCTCAGGGCCGAAGGAGAAAACGCCCGTGAGTACGTTGACGAACAGATTGATGCATCCCTTCGAAGGGTCTTCCCCGATCATGATCCCAAAGAAATCCGTAAGCAGCATCCGGAAACGATCCAACGCATTCGCGACCTGTTGATCGCACAGATGGAAGGAAGGGCCGTTTTCGCGGAGAATCTCTTCCGGCACATCTGAATCATTCTCCGCTCAAGCGAGCGAGCGCTCCTTCCACAATGACGCGCGAGTTCACTCGAACTCGCGCATCTGCCAACGCCGTTGAAACATTCGACGATGTTGGTAGAGCTGAAGCGCCGAACATTCGGCAAGCTCTGTCCGTTCCTTTCCATTCAACACGAGGAGGTGAACCATGTGTAATCCTTTATGAAGGAGGTAACACATGTCGACCAAGCAACTGATGAGAACCGTGGCTGAGGGAGGCAAGCACCCCAGCCAGCAGAACCGGCTCCACCGGTTTAACCGCGGTGAGCGGCACAACACCAAGCGCTTCTTGCGCGAAGTGGCGGTCGATCCCGACAAAGCACTGGAACACGCCACGACCCTGCGAAAACGAACTCACCGCTTCGACCAAGAGCACAAACACAAGCTCGGAGCCGCACGTCGGTGGTTCGAATCGCACGCCGTGGGCATGCACAAGAACCGGATCGAAGGACTCCTCCTCCGATCCATCAAACCCAAGACCGAACGCGATCTGTTCCTGCTCCGCCAACTGCGCGTCAGCTACTTCAACGACGAGGCGTACAGCTGGATCTCGTTCCGCTGCCGCTTCGACGATGAAGACGTCTTGCGGCGCGATCCCGAAGCTGTGTGGCGCAGGGACAAGAAGAGGAGGAGTGAGCGGAAGAAGCACGTACGCGTGCGCAAGGAAGAGCACGGAGCCAAACACTGGTTCAACGCCAAGCGGAACGGATTCCGCGTCGGGCGAATGAACGGCGCATACGTCTGGTTCGAACACATCCAAACCGAACGATACGTCGCCGACGGATCCTGCTACCGAAGCCCCTACGCAACCCTGTGCTTGGACGAAAACGGAAACGTGTTCGCCGATCACTGCATCTTCCGATACGAACGGTGGAACAGCCGATCCGTCTGTGCCATGTACCACAGCACGTACCGGCCGACTAAGCCCTTGAGCCAACCGGAAATCGAGCGGTACATGCGGCTCAACCGCGAACGCGCAACCCGGACGCTCACGTTCACCCCGTGACACCTACAGACTCTATCAATATTCATCATCTTGAATCATCGATAGAGTCTTTTTTTAGCAAAGTAATTTTATCCGCTAAAAAGCCGATATGCCGGCGTTTTCTTGAACGAAATGCCTTAATCTGTTACATTTTTATCGGCGTCTCTCGGCTCAAGAACATGAAAAAATAATTTTGTGTCTCGTCTTGAACCGCAGAGACGCCGTCGTCTCCCGGCCGCCGCAGCTCAAGCTTCGGCGGCCTTTTTTTATTCGTACAGATCGCTATACTGAACGCGTATGATTCAGCTCAAAATCACCCTCCTGATCGGCACGATCGCCCTGCTTGGCGCGGGCTGCGGTCAAACCCCTGAGCCGGTCCGATCATCGGAACCGGAGCTTTCCCCGACACTAGAAACGATCGGAGACGCCCTTTCTCCGCCCCAAGAACCGTCCGAAGAAAAAACGGAATACGCAATCCTTGAAATAAGCAAGCACAAAACGCCGGAAAGCTGTTGGCTCCTCATTAACGGCAAAGTCTATGACGTCACGGAGTACGTGAAGGCACACCCGGGAGGTAAGGCTATTTTGGAAGGCTGCGGCAAAGAGGCGACAATGCTTTTTGAAACGCGCCCCATGGGCTCAGGAACACCGCACTCGGATAGAGCCGGAGGCTTTTTGGAACAATACGAAATTGGAACACTGAAACAGTAGTATGCAAATCGCTTTCTACATCATTTTAGGAAAACCCCTCGTCTTTTGGCTGGGCATCCTAACGATCCTGTCCTTCATCTTTACGTATGCGACGGGTTTGCGCCGCATGCACGGGAGTCGATGGGCCATCAGGTGGCATAAGCGGTTCGCGCATAGTACGATGGTCCTTGCCGCCATACATGGAATGCTCGGCATCCTCATCTATATCTAATATGATCATCGACGTACAAAAAGCATTGCTCAAGCGCGGAGAGAAGCACCTCATCCTCCTTCGCTCGCCAAGCGCTCCGCGCTTCCCGGAACACTGGGACTTCCCCGGAGGCAAACTGGAAGAGGGCGAGAGTCCGCACGCGGGTATCGAAAGGGAGATCATGGAAGAAACGGGGCTCACGGCAAAAGCGCTGGATGTAGCCGGAACGTACGAGCTTGATCTGGATCACGCCGGGGCGCCTACGCACCGAATTACGATCTACAATACGGAAAGCTATTTCGGCGAAGTGCGGATCAGCGAAGAACACACGGCCTACGGCTGGAAAACCCGAGATGAAATATTAAATCTCGATAAGTTGGAGCCGTACATCATTAAGTACTTCGAAGATCGTACGGAGTAACGAAATCGCTTGCGGAGCAACGGGATGATTCCCCAACACAATCCCGCATGAAGAGCCCCGTTGCCCGATGCCCCATACCCGATAAAAAGAAGCGCCGCGTGCAAGCGATGCACGCGGCGGCGAGAAAATGGACGTTTACCGTACTACCGGCATAGGAGGAAGATGAATGCGTCCGTGGATCCGGAGAATCCGATCGGGAGGCAATTGCCCAGGGTCCACATATCTCGAATGGCCCAGGGGTCCGCGATCAGAGGCGATGTCGCGACTTCGTCGAGGTGCATCCAGAGGCTCCGAAGCGTATTCGTGAACGACCTCCAGAGGCGCTCGCGCAGCTCCCCGGAAAGAGCGCTGCCGTAGACGGCGAACTCGAAGAATCCGGACGCGCGGAGCTTGGATTCCACGGGAGCCCAAGGAAACGCCTCGTCGATGAGCGAAGCCTTTCCGGCGAACTCCAGACACTCGTCCATCCACTTGGGAGTAATCCGCATATCCTTGAACTGCGAGGGCTTCACCAAGTTTATGACGCGCGGACGCGGGAGCGGCCCCGGCGGAGCCGGAGAAAAGCCCTTCCGAACCATGTACGTCAACGTCGTATCCGACGGTACGGACGTGAGGCCGGACGGGGATGCGTAGATTGGACGGAGGAGCTGCATGATGCGCTTCCCTTTTTCGGGAAAACGATCCTCCCAAAACACGGTCTCTTCATCCCAGAGGTCGTAGTGCCCGTCGAGTATCCTCTTTACGGCATGCGAAGGAACGCCGGCTTGCGCGAGCAGATTCGCGCGGCTCAAAACGATGCTTGGCATTTCCTCCCTTGAACAATCGGCTGTCTGTCCATCCACCGATAAGTGCAATGTCTCTGACGGATCGGTATCGCCGTCAAAATCATCACGTTCGCGATCTGTCGCATTCATGAAGTCGCCCTTTCAATGTGCGTTGAAAAACCCACCTTCCGGTGGGCCGTTTACAGATATTTGATTAATACCTACAAACGGCTCATCGAAATAATGAGGCTGAGAATGATGCGGATTTGGGCTTGTTTTTGCATCATAGCGGCTCGATACATAAAGAGTATCCGTGGTTATGAAACCTGTCAAATTCGATGGCGCGCTATTGTTCCATTGCCCCACTGTCCCACGGTTCCATTGTTCCATTGCTGCTCTATAAGGCCGTTCTTGCTACATGATCCACAACAATGGAACCGTGGAACAATGGAGCGATGTCGTAACAGCGTTACCGACCCGCTGCCGCCATTTTCTCAAGACGCGAGATTCTTTCGTCCATGGGCGGGTGCGTGCTGAAAATACGCTGCATGATGGACGTCTTAAAGGGATTCACGATGAAGAGGTGCGCCGTAGCTTCGTGCTTCGGCTGTCCGTTGAGCGGCATGCGATGCGCGATCGCATCGAGCTTGGCGAGCGCGGATGCGAGATCGCGGGGACTTCCGGAAATCTTGGCGCCCATGGAATCCGCATGAAACTCTCGAGTGCGGGAAATCGCCATCTGAATGATGACGGCCATGATGGGCGTGAGAATGGCGAAAGCGATGATGCCGAGGATGTTTCCACCCTCCCTGTTCCGGCTCCCGCCTCCAAAGAAGATGGCCATCTGCGCGAGGTACGAGATAACGCCGGCGAGCGTTGCGGCCACGGAGGAGATGAGGATGTCCCGATTCTTCACGTGTCCGAGCTCATGCGCGAGAACGGCGCGGAGCTCCGGCTCGGAGAGCGCCTCCATGATGGACGGCGAAACCGCGACCACGGCATGATGTTCGTTCCGTCCGGTTGCGAATGCGTTCGGAACGGGCAGATTCACAATCGCGACCTTCGGTTTTGCCATTCCCGCACGATGAACCAGATCATCAACGATGCGATGGAGGTAGGGAGCCTCCTGAGGCTCCACGACTCTGGCGCGGTACATCCGAAGGACGATGCGATCCGAAAACCAATACGATCCGAAATTCATGATGACGGCAACAAGGAAAGCGAACGTCAGCCCCTCCTCGCCCGCAAGATAGTACCCGGCACCGAGAACGAGACCCGTGAGCGCTCCGAGGAGGATCGTTGTTTTAAGGATATTCATAGTCACTACAAGCTATGGGATAGAGAGCGGCATGTCAAGAATAGGTTCGTAGGTAAGTAGGTTCGTAGGTAATCGGGTTCGTAGGTTCGTAGGTATTCTGCCTGATAGTCTGTATTTGGCATGAATGTTGGAAGAGGACTCGCGAACCTATTTACCTACGAACCTAATTACCTATCACGCCTACGAACCTATTTACGAACGCGCGAAACCCCTCTACGCTATTCGTATGACTGCCAATATCCCCCAAAATGCCAAAAAGGTCTTTGACGGCGTTCTGTTCAATATCTACCAATGGGACCAAACGCGCTATGACGGCTCCGTTACGCGCTTTGAATGCGCTCACAGGCAAGATTCCGTAAGCGTGATCGCCTTTCAGGATCCGGATACGATCATCTTAACCAAACAGGAGCAGCCGAATCGTCCGGAGCCGTTCTACGACGTGCCGGGCGGAAGGATCGAAAACGGAGAATCGCCGGAGGACGCGGCGCGAAGAGAATTCCTGGAGGAAACCGGCATCCATATCGGCCGGCTCAAATCGTTTAAAACGATACCGCTCACGGGATCAACGCGATTCACGCTCCACTACTATTTGGGAACGGACCTCACGGAAAAACCGGAAGAAAAACTCCCTGATCCCGGTGAAAAAATCATCGTACAGCCAACGAGCCTTAAAGCCGCCGTTGAAATGAGCCTGCGCCAAGAAATGCGCCAGGCCTGGATCATGCTCTCGATATTGAGTTTCATCTACGACCCGGAGGCGAATAAGATGCTTAAAGAATTTCTTAATAACGAGAGCCTGAAATAGAGGTGGCGAGCGGCCGATTGCCGGCGGACAGCCGCCCTTCTCAACCGAAGCCCGCAGGCCTATACTGCGTAGCGTTCGAGGGATCTATGAAGCGCATTACTTCCGTCCTCATTGCCGTGCTCCTGGGAGCAATTGCCACGGGAATTGGCATCGTGCCTTTTTTGGTGCTCGCGAACGTTGATCGGAGCCGATTGACAACGGAACTCGACCAGACGCGCGCGTGGGCCGAGCAAGCGGAATCGGAAAAGGAAACGCTCGCCAAAGAGGCAAACGCCAAGGTTGAAGAGGCAAACATCGAAATTCAACGCGCGCAAACGCTCCTCGAGGCGATCGAGGAAGACCGGCGTCTCATGGCGAATGCCAAGCAGCTTTCCAGGCCGTCTTCACGGGAGCTCAACAACTGGGAATCCTACGTTTCCCTCTACCAGGAAGTAAAATTTTCCATACCGCCGAAATCAACGGTGAACGCCGATACAAAAAACTCTCTGACGGTTGCAAGAGAGGATGGGAGCGGTGAACTCCTCGGAGATACGAGATGGCTGGCGATCAGTCCTTACGATTCAACGTTGGAACAGGAACTTTTTGCGAGCTTCTCTACGAGTACGGGCGTATCGTATCTTATTAACGATCATCTGCTCGTCGGAAAAAAGGGATCGCTTAAAAACGGAAGCGAAGTCATGATGCTTAATGTACGATATGCGGCAACGAGTACGCACATCATTTGGATCAAAGACCCGGGAACCCTGGGCGGCGGCGACAAATTCGAACGTCTCCTCGGAACGTTTGAATTCAATTCGTGAAACGAGGAAATTCGTGTACGGGCGGGCGTGTAAATACGCCTCCCCTTGTTCACTTGTTCATGATCGACAAGCGCATCTCTCTCCTCCTCCGCTGGTACCGTAAGCACGGTCGTGATTTACCTTGGAGAAAAACGCGCGATCCCTACCGCATATTCATAAGCGAGATCATGCTTCAGCAAACGCAGGTCTCAAGAGTCATCGATTTTTATGATCGATGGATCAAGCGCTTTCCGGATTGGAAGGCGCTCGCGTGCGCCAAGACGGATGCGCTCATTCGCGCATGGTCGGGCCTCGGATATAACCGCCGCGCGCTCTACGCGCGGGAAGCGGCCCGGTCCGTGGTGAAAGACGGCATTCCTCGCACGATCGACGGCTGGAGGGGGCTCAAGGGAGTGGGGCCGTACGCGGCCGCGGCCATCTTTGCGTTTACGGAACACCGCCCCGCCGCAGCCATCGATACGAACATTCGGCGCGTTATCGGACGCGCGTACGTGGGAACGCCTCACCCCGAACCGCCTGAAGATTCGAAGGTGTCGCGCATCCTCCATCGCTCGCTCACGCGCCCCGCACACTACGAGGCGCTCTACGCGCTCATGGATCTGGGCGCCCTCGTCTGCACGAGTAAAAAACCGAACTGCACCGAATGCCCTCTGCGCATTCACTGCAAAACATCCTCCCGATTCCTCAAACAATCAATCGTCAAAAAACCTTTAAAGAAAAAAGAACGCGTCCATGAAGGAAAAAGGTTTCCCGATCGTATCTATCGAGGGCGTATGTTAAAACTCGTGCGCGCCAAGGGCATCGTTCACCTGAAAGAGATCGGACCGTGCATTGACGAATCATTCGAACGATCAAAAGACGAGCGCTGGATGCGCCTGATAGCGGAACGCATGGTGCGCGATGGACTTTTGCAGCGTAGGCAAAAAAAATTTTCGCTGCCCAAAACGTAAAAAGTTATCCACAAGAAAACATTTTTACATGTTTTGCCATCTCAATTTTTTGTTTTCTTTTTTTCGTTCAACACTCCATAAAGAGTGTGAATCAACATATGAAGAATGAACGGAATGACAATTTTCTTTTAACACCGCACCGCGATTATTCGTAATAATGAAATATTTGCGCTAATTCTGCACACTTTTGAAATATTTTTTAAAAAAAGGAAGTACGTGCGCGCACATCGTAAAAAAAATATTTCAAAAATTAAAAAGGAGGGGGTGATCCGACGAATAAAAAGTAACGCGCTACTCATCAGCTTTCAATGATAAACATTTTTTGCTCTACCGCCTTCTTGACGTGACAAAACTGTGTTATACTTTTTTTGTAATCGGGTTGCGTACGCACCTTACGTCGCGCGCGATTCACAACAATATTCATTAAAAAAGAAGGAGGTGATTTTCATGCCAGCAAAGAAGCGAAAGCCAGCGAAGAAGAAAGTCGCAAAGCGAAAGCCGGCGAAGAAGAAGGTGGCCAAGAAGCGAAAGCCAGCGAAGAAGAAGGTGGCCAAGAAGCGAAAGCCAGCGAAGCGCAAGAAGCGAAAGTAAGGCAATAAACAATCTCCTCGGTATATGCCGGGGAGTTTTGTTTTACTGATTTGAACGGAATACGAAATTTGGATAAGGACGCCATACCATTATTCCGTATTCTCTATTCCCCGCTCAAATCCCCAGTGCAGACTGCCGGGGTGCGGGCGCCGTCGTTACGCGGATCGTACCGTATTCGCCGTCGTATCCCGCCGTGCGGATAACGTCTCCTCTGCGCATGGAAAGAATCGCCGCAACAATATCGGGCGTTGCAATCTCCTTTAGGACTTCCGGAGGCTCATCCAAGAGAATGCCGAACTCCGTATGCCCGTGGCGATAAAGCCCTTCGACGATCGTCCGAACCCGTTTTGAATTCGGCCCGGTGCCGACGATGGAGCTAACGAGCTCCGGAATCGGAATGATGTACCGGTAGGGAACCATGCCCGAAGGCTCCGGCTCGCTTTCTCCGCGATCCGCAAGCGCGTGAACGCGATTCAGTACGCCGATGGTGAGCGGCTTCCCGCACGAAGGACAAATGCCCTTGAGGCGCGCCGTCTCCGAAGGCGAACAGGAGAACGAACAGTCGCGGTGGCCGTCCGCATGGTACTTCCCCTCTTCCGGAAAAAACTCAATCGTTTCGATAAACTTCCGCACGTCTCTTTCGACGAGGATGCGGCGAAGCTCCGTATACGACGGACGCTCCATCTCAAAGACGTTCGCTTCTCTTCCGAGCTTGTCCAGCGAATGCGCATCCGAGTTTGAAACGAGGAAGACGCGATCGAGCGCCGAAAGCTTCCTGTTCATCGGAGGATCGGATGACAGCCCCGTCTCAATGGCATGGATGTGAAGCGTCATGTCTCCAAAGCATTCTTCGATGGAATCAAATCCCGACTGTGATCCGAATATGGCATACCACGGCGTCCAGGCATGCGCCGGAATGAGCATCGCTTCCGGCGATGCGTCGAGAACCATCTTCAACAATTCTTCGGAATCAAGACCGAGGATCGGTCTGCCATCGGATTTCAGATTAAACCCCCGTTTATCGAGCGCGTTGATGAGCCGATCAACGGATATGAGATCCGGCATGAGGATGACGTGATGCACCCGCCTCGTCTTGCCGCCGCGTTTGTAGACGCAGGAGAGCTCCGTTGAAAGTAAAAATCGGGTGGAGCTCCGATTATCTCGCAATTGAAAAACACCTTCATCGACAGGCTCAAGTTCGCTCCCAATGTGTTCCCGCCACGCCGGATGCGTAAAATCCGATGTTCCCACGAGCGATATGCCTTTGCGCTCGCAGGCGTTGGCGATATTCGGCAACGTGAGCTGCTTTGAACAGGCGCGCGAATACCGCGAGTGGATATGAATATCTGTGATGATTCGCATTCAAGAGAGCATACCAGACGGGATTCCGTAAACAAAAGAGCTCCCCGCGAGGAGCTCCCGTTTATCGCAAATGATCTCAAAGCCCGATAATAACGAGGATATTCGATCCGGAAGCCGGCTCTCCTTCGGGCATATCCGAAGACAACGTTCCCTCCGTGGCGTCCACGATGGTCTGAACGACCGTATTCGCTTTTCCGCCCGTCAGATCGATGATCCTCGTTCCTTCATACGCATTCGCCGCATCTCCGATGCGCTCAACGTCAACGCCCAGCTTCGTGAGCTCCGCTTTGAGTCGTGAAGCCGCTCCGGCAACACGCGTCCCGTTGCGAATTTCAATCGTTACTTCTTCAAGTTCTTCAACGACGGCCTCTTCGGACTCCTGCCCCTCGCCATCTTGCTGTTCACCAACATCTCCCTCCCCAACATCTTCCAGCGTCTTTTCCATGTTGGACGGTATCGAGGTCGTTACCGATACAATCTTATCAAGGCTTTCGGAATAGATAATGGCTTTATCGCTCCAAATGAGAACCTTGTCCCCCTGGCTCGCATCCTGATAAAAAACGGGGTTCCTCGCGCGAACGAGATCGATATTACTGATCGTTGCCACATACGGAGCCTCGTTCTCATTAACGAGGATATGTTTCTTTACTCTATCAACAACATTCCCCGTTACACTGTCCGCCGCTTGCTCATCCGGTGAATTTGATGTTTCAGCGTTCTTCGATGAATAGTCGGCTACATTGATTCCTTTAATGAGCAGGTACGCCGCGCTGAGCCCCATCGCGATAATGAGGATAATGACAAAATACGGTTTACCCGACTTTCGAGGCGGCGGTTCCGGAGCAAATCGCTTTGGAACGGTCTTTTTCTTTATGGGTAGTGGTTTTATCGGAACAGTCTGGCCTTTGATGAATGAATTTTTTGTTGGCATATATTTTCGTAAGACATTATATCACAAGAAAATGATGATCGTCGGTTCATAATCGCCTACATATAGCGAAATTATTGAAAGGGGAAATGTGGCGGCCTTTTGTCTTTCAACAATAGGCGTCTACTTCGGATAAATACTCACCGCTAATGTCAAAATGCCAAAACACCCCGAGAAGCATTCCATGTTAAACATGAATATTCGGAGTTTTTACTTTTGTTTTTATTTATTGGATTGTCTAAGTCTTCAGCAACCGCGCGTTATAACAAAAACAAACACGGTGAACTGACGAACGAGAGTGGAAGATCGTTATTACGTGCCCTTGCTTAAAAACGTTTCGCACGTAATTCCTTATTCAGCAATCTTTATATACAAAGAAATGCATACTTACATTGTAAACGAAAAGTGCACTAAAAAGGGTTTTGTTATTATTTTGCTAAACAGAGGTATTTTTGATTGTTTATGGAGTGTGGATAAACTAGCTTAACAATAAATACGTAAAACGCTATGAATGTCGCTCTCTAAAAATTAGGATTTAAGCATTTGGCATTTAGCCGGATACTTGTTTATGAATACAGCGGCACGTAGCCGCTCAGCCTTATTACACGCCAAAAGCCTATTAAAAATGCTAAAAAAGATGCCTGATGGAGTCTAAATGCTGAAATGTATAACTTTTGGTCATATTTTATCGATTTCAGCGCTTTTAAAATTAACGCAGCCTCGTTCGTCGATCTTGCCGGACCATGGAAAGCCTCGTTCATCTCCACGGACATCCTCTATGGCACTGAGAGCCCGCAGGAGGGTCACGGCTCCGATGAGAGGGTCTTTCACGCTTCGATAAAAGATATGGGTATACGGACCGGATCAAGGCCGTACGGATGAGAAAGCCCGCCGGAATTCAACCTGTACCAATAATAAGATCCGCTGTCACCCTGATGGACAAACGACCCTCCATTTTCGTCAGCTGAAACGACCGTTCAATTCCTCTCCCATGAGAGCTTCAAACTCAACGTCCCATCTCTCCATAAGAGGCCTTTGAATCATGTCCTCGATCTTCCTTCCAAAGATAAGAAACGTTGGATGGGAAGCGGGACAAAAACAGCCTCAAGATTTGTATCTCGAGGCTGTCTTGGTCCTGGGTTGCCCCAGGCCTTTTTGTTTTTGTTTTACCAACCCCTTTATGTGGGGTTGCCCGTTTTAGTTTTTCCGGGAAGATCAGTAAGTGGTGGGTGGGATCTATAAGGTGCGATCTTCTGATCTGTTTCCCTGCAACCATTGTACCAGTAATATGTCCATTAATATTAATAACGCGTAATAGAGCCAAAAAAGGTTTTGTATAGTCTGTGGATAATACGTTTCTAACTTCTCATACGCCCCTGAGCTGAGAGTTGGATAAGGAATGATGCATTGCCGGAAGGTCTATGAATAGCTACCTTCATCTGGTTACATATTGTGTTCATCGAATGTCTTTTCGGCATTAAATTCATCTCCCTCGAACCGGCAAAACGGCTCCTGCGGCGTATTGATTGATTTCAAATATATCGTATGGATCTTCTCTCTCTATCTCTCTCTTGATGCACCTCTCATAGCCTGAAGTTTGATTACCGTCCTCGAATTCAGAAGGGCATCACCGCTCTTGCGGCATGTCTTGCGGCACGTTATGACAACCTGCCTCCTCCGGCTCTGAACGAAGGACGGCTCGCTCACATGATGGATGTTTCTATGCTGATCTTGAGCCATCATTCGACGGGTCTCAGCGCGGCAAATTAATGGGTGAAATCACGAGCAGTTTTTATTGGCTGCGGGCGCTCCATTTCACCCCATCCGGTCCATACGTGTTTATGAGGGCATATGGATGGAAATGTTGATGATATCTCCGTCCGTACCCCTTACGAAACAGATCCCCGGATTATTGTTATAACCCCGGAGTCCCGTATCCCCCGCCGACGGCCGGCGCTCATATGCTTGGATTGATGTCTCGTGCTCACGGATGGAGAGGATCAAGCATGGTAAAAAGGATGGGAACTCGGAATAGGCAGGGGGCACCGCACATCTCGCACTTCTCTCATGCATATAAGACTCTCACGGGATCCTCTTTGATAATCATGTAGGATATATCGCAAAATCTGGCCGTAGATCATTAATACCGTTTATTGATCGCGCTGATCTTCAATTATTTGGAATACGTATAAATAGAACGTATTATCTTTACTC
Source organism: uncultured Gammaproteobacteria bacterium (assembly GCA_964392485.1). Classification (GTDB taxonomy): domain Bacteria; phylum Patescibacteriota; class Patescibacteriia; order 2-12-FULL-60-25; family 2-12-FULL-60-25; genus 2-12-FULL-60-25. The sequence continues at coordinate 13,637 of CAYMPS010000029.1, forward strand.
TATAAATACTAGTCATAGGTAATCAACTCTATTTACACAAGTTATCCACTTTTTAAAAAATGGCTAAACAAAGCGAAATAAAAATGTTATTCCCATTACAAAATCAAAACTTGACAATAAATCTCCCCAGCCGGGGAGATCAGTAATTTTTATAAAAGAAAGCCTATAAGCCCAGTATCGTCTGTGCAAAAACCGCATCGTTCCCGTAGAAGATATAGATCAATCCCAAAGTGATAATGCAAAACAGGACGATTCCATACCAATGGACCGCATGAACGGCCCAAAAGGCGATATTTCGCCTCATTCGAAGCTTCTGGTTCTTCGTGAGCTTCTGCATGGGA
>CAYMPS010000030.1:0-13951 GCA_964392485.1 uncultured Gammaproteobacteria bacterium
GCCAAATGCCAAACGCCAATACTGCTATAAATTCAATTCAATCGGTTCCGCTCCCTCAATGAGTTCCGGTTCTGCTTGTTCTTTCAAAACCTCCACATCGCCCAAAAGAGGCTGTAGCACACGATCCCAATCCGATGATGCGAGCGCCCCGGTATACCGCTTGTTGTTAACGAAAAACGTGGGCGTCACATCCACGCGGTTCGCGATTCCCTCCTTCACGTCATTCTGAATTTTTTGGTTATACCTGTGCTCGTCCATGCAAACGGTAAACGCCGCTTCGTTCAATTGAATTGTTTTTGCGTATGAAATGAAGAACGCGGATGGATCCCGTTCGTTCGTCCACTGCAGCTGCGCGTCATACAAGGCGTCACCATACTCCCAAAACTTCCCCTGCTCTTCCGCGCACCGAGCCGCATTTGACGCAAGCCGTGCATTGGGATGAGAACCTTCCAAAGGGAAGTCGTTCCATATCAAACGAACGGCATCGCCGTAGGTTCTCTTTACGTAATCAAGCCCCCGATGAGCCGTCTTGCAGGCCGGACACTGAAAATCTTCGAAGATGCGGATCGTCACCTTCGCATCATCCGGACCGTACTTTGGATCGCCATCATCAATGAACGAAACGTTTGCGTCATACTTCCCATCATCGCCCGTCCGCTCCGACGCAGTCGCAACAGCCCAAACCATACCGCCGAGCATGAGAGCGGCAAGGACGATCATACCGATGATAATGGGACCACGCGGATCAGACTGGGTCATCATAAGGGAAGTTGGAAATCGGAAAATGGATGGAGACCATGAGGACGTTTCGGCGTCTTATTCCATATTCCATTTTCTATTTTCCAACTTCCAGCCATTATGCACACCCGTCCGAAATGACGCAAACCGACGCTCACTCGTCCCGCTGCTGGAGATGCTTGATGATGCCCAGCGACGCTTTGCTCCCCTCGCCCACGGCAACGGCGATTTGTTTTTCCGTGACGGTCGTTACGTCTCCCGCGGCCCAGATGCCGGGAACGGACGTCTCGTTCTTGATATTCACTTCAATCTCTCCCTGCTTGCTCTTCTTAACAATATCGATAAAATCGGAAACGGGAACCAAGCCGATTTCGATGAAAACCCCCTGCGCTTTCATGACCTTCTTCTCCCCTTCCTTCGTCTCGTACTCCATGCCGGTGACGAACGCGTCGCCGAGGACCTTGGTGGTTTTCGCGTTCGCGAGCACGGAAATCTTTTCACTCGCCTGGACTTTTTTCATGAGCACGCCGTCGCCCTTAAGCGCATCGTTGATCGTAAGGATGACGATCTTTGCGGCATACTTCTCCAAAAAGAGCGAAGACTCCATGGCGCTGTTCCCGCCGCCCACCACGATGACCTCCTTGTCTTTGAAGAGCGGCGCATCGCACGTGGCGCAGTACGTGACCCCGCGTCCGTAAAATTCTTTTTCTCCGGGCACGCCCAGCTCGCGATGCTTTTCTCCCGTAGCCACGAGGATCGTTTTCGTTTCGTACGTTCCTTTATCCGTAACCACGCTGAATCCGCCTTTCATTTTTTCAACAGACGTGACACGCTCACCTTCCTTCAATTCAAAATCCTTCTCGTAATCTTTAAGGTGCGCCTTGAAATTTTCAACGAGATGCAGGCCGTCGATCAGGTGAAAGCCCAGGTAGTTTTCCACGTCCGACGACAGAAGGGTCTGACCGCCGACTTCTTTAGTTATAACGAGGAGCTTCAACTTCTGCCGCGCAAAATAGATGGTCGCCGCGAGCCCCGCCGGCCCTCCGCCGATCACGATGCAGTCGTACATAATGCGGGCATTATAGCACGTTGTTCCATTGTTCCATGGTTAACGATGCTCGTTGCCAAGATCCGACCTTGAAGAGATGGTTGAATCGTTAAATCGCTGAATTGCAACCGCGTCTCCATGCAAAGAATAATTGTTTGCGATTTAACAATTCAACCATTCAAACAATTTAGCAATCAAGTTTCTTCACGCACTTTGCTCCACAGCAATGGAACCATGGGACAATGGAGCCATCGAGCGATAGCTCTACAAGACGTTAATCACCTTCAGCGCTTTCTTGTACTCGTGGATTGCGGAACGGCCCTGCCGCTCGCCGATTTCAAACGTTGATTCATGGACGATCTGGTTCCGGAGCTTGTGCGCGAACCAGACGTTGCGCAACTCCGGATATTTGTATCCCGCGACCTTCAACCGCTCGCCGAGCGTTTCTCCGGGCATGGACATGGACTTGAGCGCCCCGTCCAAAAGCTTGTCCGCTTCCACGATACCCATCTTTACCCCCATGATGCCCTGCGTGGATATCTGTTCGATTTCCTGCCACTTCTTCGTTATTTGCTCGCGCGTGAGCCCGTGAAGATCCGGACGCGTCATGAGCTTCCGAACGACCATGACCAGAATGATGAACGCGAAAACGATGAACAGGCCGATGACGAGAATCGCGATGGTCGTAAAATCGTATCCGTTCTGAACAGCGGATTCGATTTCCAAAGGATCAATGAGGATGTCGTCCATGATTATGATTGCTCGTACGCCCCGGCGATCGCCAAGAGCGTGGATTCATCGAATGCTTTTCCCGTCAGGTGCATGCCGACCGGAAGACCGCCTACTTCCTTACAAGGGACGGAAACCGCCGGAAGACCGGCGACGTTTGCGCCAACGGTGAACAGGTCGCCGAGGTACATGGATAACGGATCATTCACTTTCGATCCGATCTCATACGCAACCGTCGGCGTCGTGGGAGTCAGCAGGGCATCGACGTGCGTGAGCGCATCCGCATAGGCGTTCTTGATGAGCGTCTGCACCTGTTTGGCCTTCTTGTAGTACGCGTCATAGTACCCGGCCGAGAGGGCGTACGTGCCGAGGAGGATGCGTCGGCGCGCTTCCGGACCGATGTTCTCCCCGCGCGTTTCAAGGTACGTTTCGAGCAGATTCGATGCATGCTCGCGCGCACCGTACCGCATGCCGTCGAATCGGGAGAGGTTCGTTGACGCTTCGCACGGCATGACGATGTAATAAACAGCGAGAACCTCTTCCGCATACGGAAGTTCCACATCCACGACCTCCGCGCCCAAACGTTTTAAAACGCTGACAGCACGTTCAACGGGTGTACGTACTTCGCCGTCAATCCCCTGCCCCCAGGCTTGTTTTGGAAGCCCGATCCTGATCCCCTGAAGGTTCTCCCGCCATGCGGGTTCGAACGGCTTCGCATCCACCGTGGTTTGATCCAACGCATCTTTTCCGGCAACCGCTTCGAAGAGCAGTGCCGCGTCTTCCACGCTTTTCGCAAGCGGTCCGATCTGATCGAATGACGATGCCATGGCCATGAGCCCGGAACGCGACACGCGGCCGTACGTCGGCTTCAGACCCACCACGCCGCAGAAGGATGCGGGCTGACGAATGGATCCGCCCGTGTCCGATCCGGTCGCCGCGAGACACAGGTTCGCCGCGACCGCGACCGCACTCCCGCCGGATGATCCTCCCGGAACACGATCAGGATCGTGCGGATTCCTCGTAGGTCCGAATGCGGAATTTTCCGTTGATCCGCCCATGGCGAATTCATCCATGTTCGTGCGTCCGAGGAACACGGCTCCCTGCGCTTTCAATTTTTTAATAACCGTTGCATCGCGAACCGATACGTAGTTCTCCAAAATCTTCGAAGCGGATGAGCATTTCCGACCTTCGATGAGCATGTTGTCTTTGATCGCGATCGGGATGCCGTCAAGCACGCCAAGGGATTCCCCGCGCGCGCGCCGCTCATCAGACGCTTTCGCCTCCTGAAGAGCGGATTCCTGCCAGATTTCAAGAAAGGCATTCAGCGCCGGATTGCGCGACTGGATTTCCGCAAGACAAGCCTTGGTCAATTCCAAAGAGAATATCTCTGCGTGATCCAATGCCTCGCGTGCCTCCGTCAGCGTCAGCTCATTTGCCGATTTCATAAAGCGATTTTCGATATTCGACATTCGGTATTCGATATTTACTTCTTCGGCCGCTCAAACACGGCCGGTGCTTTCAGCATGCCGCCCTGCGAAGCCGGGAAGTTATCGACGATGAGCGCCCGTTCCGCGTCCGTGCATGCATCCGCTTCATCAACGCGAAAATTCTTGGCATCCACCACAGGCGATGCGGCTTCCGGCACGTCTGCCGTGTCGATCTTCTGCAAACGATCCACATACCCGAGGATGCTATCCAAATCCTTTCCGACGCGTTCAACTTCTTCATCCGAAAGCCCGATGCGCGCCAAAAAGGCGACATTCTTTATTTCTTCGTGAGATAGGGACATAACCTGCTCTAGCGTACATGAAGGCCGAAAAAGGCTCAAGGAGCGTAACAGCCGAATGAACTTGACAAAAAGGTAACTTTCGTCTAGCTTCAATAGCATCATCGCGTTCATTCACACACATCGAAGGGAGGAGCGATGTTCATATCATCCGCATTTCAGATTGCCGTCTTTGTCCTTTTCATCATCGCGGGCAGCGGGATGCTGATTTTTCTCGCAAGCTTGCCGCCGACCAAGATAGCCGTGCTCGACGTTCTCTACCACGCAAGGACACACCTATCCTGCAAGGAGATAACGTCCAGACTCGGACCGCGCGCTTCGGAACAAGTGGTTCAAGATTACCTGAATGAACTCGTTCAGGATGGAAACGCAAAACACCCGCTCGGCGCGTGCGGACTGTACCAGATCACGGAAAAAGCTCGCGCACGCATGAACAAAGAACTCGACTCCTCAAACCTAATCACGTTCGATAACATGCCGTAAGAAGGAGGTCGCATGGAAAACCCAACGCTCGAACAAGGAATAGTCATCTTTGTCGACGCCATCGCCTGTCTGTATCTGTACGTCATGTTCCGGCTCGCCCTACGCGATAAGCGTCTTCTTATCCTCGCGTTCCTCTCTGATGCCAAAGAGCCCTTGCAAGTCGGGGACATGGTCAGGCGAAGCAATGGGAACCTTCGTCATATGTATATCCAAGGGTTGCTCCGTGAACTTTGCAACGAATGTCTCATCGAGGAGCTCGGACCCCACAATAGTGTTCCGGACAACGCGCTTGCGGTTCGATACAAAATCACGCGACGGGGCAAAGCCTACTTTGGTAAGCACATTGCGCGATTTTGGTAGTCTGATGCACTTCCGCGCCCATACGTCTTCCGACCACCCTGCGCTCACAGGCAAAGGGTGGTCTTATTTTGGGAATATGCGATTCAATGATTGGCAACGGAGACACGGCATTCCAAAGCACCCGGCTTGACAGAACGAAAATGATCGGTTAGCTTCAGATGCATCAATCGTTCCTTCGAACACAAGGAAGGGGGGAACCGAATGCCTGTTCTTTCCGCATCTGTAATCAGCGTCGCCGCCGTCCTCATCGCGATCATGACCATCGTGATCCTCAAATTCCTGCCTCCTTCGAAACAGGAAGTACTCAACACCCTGTTCCGGAAAGGGCATGCGCTCACGCGCAGAGAAATCATTTTGCAATTCAGCCCGAGGCACGAAAAACGAATCGCGAAGCACCTCGCGCGTCTCGTTGAGGAAGGCGAGGTAAAGCATCTCGGAGACTCATTCCAAATAACGCTCCATGCCGGCGCACGCCTCGAAAAACAACTCGAGGCCATGCCGCCGATCACGTTCGAAAACATGCCATGAGGCAAGAGGAGGAATCATGGACGGGCTGAGCACTGCATTTCTGGTTTGCATCGTTATTGGCGCTTTCGCGCTCCTCGTACTCTTTATCGTGTCCCTGAACTGGCTTCAGCGAAGACATCGGCACCGCATCCTCGGCATCCTCTATAACGCCAAGGGACCGCTCCGTGATGCCGATATCATCAGCAGAGGCAACGGTGCCCTGGACCACAAGCAGATCCATGGAACGCTTCACCTGTTGCGTGTCGAAGGTCTGATCACGGAGTTTCAGATCCATGACGACTTCAAGGACGGCGTACAGATGAAACGGTACATCATCACGCCTTACGGAAAAGCATACGCCGATGAACACATCCCGGCGCCGATTGTCGCATGACGCAGTCCCTCTCTCCTTCTCGCTTCAGAGACCACCCAACGCTCCTTGCTGCGGGTGGTTTTTGCATCTGGCTATCGATAGCTGGCTTTCGGCTTTGTTAATAAGCTTCGTTATCTTGTGCGGGTTTGGCTATCCATACCTTGACAAAACCGATTGATTATGAAATATTTATGTACTTCATGCACCTCAAAACCGAAACCGAAAGGAGGCGATCATGAATGGTTACAAACTTCTTTTTCTCACCTTTTTCGTCCTCCTGATCAGCGTGTCCGCGCTTGCGGCCGCGATCAAAGAACGAAAACGCCGCATGGGCCAAGCGGCGGATGACCGGGCCAAGGGAGAAATTCTGATCCTGCTCGCAAGAGAACGGATGAGCCTTCGGACGCTGGAGCAGAAGCTGGAGCGCCATTCAAAAAAGGAGCTCTCTCGGTACCTCTGGCAGCTCCGTAGGGCCAATCTGATAACAAGAGAAAGCATTCTGCCGAACATTCGAAGCGGACGCGCAGGCGCCACCCTCTACGCCGCCACGGAAAACGGAAAAACATTCCTGCTCAACCGGGTGCTCGGAAACAGGAGCGCATCCTAGCTCCCGCTCCCCTCCCCCATCGCGTTAAACGCGATCGTCTTTCATCGCGTTAAACGCGACCATCCTTCATCGCGCTAAACGCGATCATCCCTCGATAACGACCACCCCTCCAAGGTGGTCGTTCTCATTATGGAATACCAAATACCAGATACGAGATACCAGATACCAGATACCAACTAACCCACCATCCTCAAAAACTCCTCCTCACTCAAGATCCTCACCCCCAGCTTCTTCGCCTTAGCCTCCTTCGACCCCGGATCCTCCCCAACCACGACGTAACTCGTCTTTTTGGAAACGGATTCGGACACGGATGCGCCGAGCGCGCGAACCTTGGCCTTAGCCTCATCGCGGCTCATGGCATCCAGACTTCCCGTGAACACCCACGCGGTGCCCGTAAGCTTTCCGGGCTTCTTTTTAGCCGCGCGTTCCGTTTCGACCTCCTCCAGCAGTCGATCCAGACGCTCGGATTCTTTCTCATCCCGAAAGAATGCGGCGATGGAATCCGCAACCACGCCTCCCACGCCTTCCACGGATTCCAATTCCTCTTTCGAAGCTTTCCTTACATCCGCGAACGAACCGAAGTGCGCGGCGAGATCCCTGGCCGTTTCCTCGCCCACGTGGCGGATGCCGAGCGCGTTGATGAACCGCGCGAGCGGCACCCTGCGGTGCGCCTGAATTTCATCGACGAGCTTTTTGGACGATACCTCGGCAAAACCCTCCAGTCCGAGCAGATCATCGGGCGTGAGCCGGAAGAAGTCCGCCTCTTCGCGCACGAGCCCCTCCTGAATCAACTGTTCAACGATCCTGTCCCCAAGCCCTCGGATATCGAGCGCCTGGCGGCTCACGAAGTGCAGGAGCCGCGCGAGTTCCTGCGCAAAGCATTTTCTGTTCGTGCAGACCGTGGCGACCTCGCCTTCCTTTCGTTCGACGGGCGAGCCGCAAATCGGACACTTTTTCGGCATGTGGAACGAATACTCTTTTCCTGTTCGCAGCTTGGGCAGGACCTTGACGACCTTCGGAATCACGTCCCCGGCTTTCTCCACGATAACCGTGTCCCCCACCTTCAGCCCAAGGCGCTTGATCTCGTCCTCGTTGTGAAGCGACGCATGCGTGACCGTGGTTCCGGCGAGCCGAACCGGATCCATGACCGCAACCGGCGTGAGCGCACCGGTGCGGCCGACGGAAACGCGAATGTCCCGCACGATCGTGGTCCCCTGTTCCGCGGGAAATTTCCAGGCGACCATGCCACGAGGCGTTTTCCCCACCACGCCGAGCGATTCCAAAAGACCGCGGTCATTCACGCTGATGACCGCGCCGTCAATCCAATAATCGAGCTTCTCCCGCTTTTTCCCGATTTCCTCAAATACGCGCTTAACCGCATTGATGGAATCGCACCGCTTCCCTAGAGGGTTCGTCGGGAACCCCAATAGCCTCATGGCCTCATATCGCTGTTCTACGGTCGTCAAACCGTGATCGCCGAGGAAACCATACCCCATGAACGAAAGGCCCCTCTCAGCGGCAATCTTCGGGTCCAACTGGCGTACGGATCCGGCGGAAGCGTTCCGCGGGTTTGCCAGCTCCGGCTCCCCCCGCTTCTTCAACGTTTCATTCAAAGCTTCGAGCCTGCCTTTGGTCATGTATATTTCTCCGCGTACCTCAAAACGCCCCGCATGAGTCTCAAGCATCCTCCCGGCCTTCTTCGCATCGCACGCGCCTTTATACGTTGAGAGAAACGAGGCGATTTCACTCTCCCGGGGCGTTCGCAGATGCATGGGGATCGCTTCGATCGTCTTGATGTTATGCGTCACGTCCTCGCCGACGCTCCCGTCTCCGCGCGTCGCTCCGATACGGAGCAGGCCGTTTTCATAAATGATCGCCACCGCCAGCCCATCCATCTTCGGATCCACATAGAAATCGAAAGAGGCGCGCGGCCGCAGCTTTCGCAGGCGCTCAAGCCACTGCTCCACTTCCTCAAACGAAAAGACGTCCTCAAGCGAAAGCATGCGCTCGGCGTGTTCAACCTTCCGGAATCCCTTCATGACCCCGCCGGCCACGCGCTGGGTCGGAGAATCCGGCGTAATGAGCTCCGGATGTTCGGATTCGAGTTTATAGAGCTCGTGTTTCAACGCATCGAGCGCGGCTTCGGAAATCTCAAGCTGATCCAATACGTGATATTGGTACCGGTAGCGATCGATCTCCTTTCGGAGCTTCAGAATCCGCTCCTCGGCGGCTTTTTTATCCATAGATAGCGGGTTGCAGATTGCAGGCCTCTAGAAGGATCCTATCATTGAAGCAACTACTCGGATACAAGAACTGGCAACCTGCCGCCTGCAACCTGCGACCTCGCCTACGGGCAGAAAGGAGCCACTCCGGATGGATCCTTAAACAGCGTACATTCGGTGAAAATGACGTATGAAAAGACGCCGGAAAGCACATCCTGCCGCGGCATGGTCACGGAAATCGCCTGCGTCGTATTATCGTACGTCCCCTCTGATCCGAGCGTAATATCTCCGGGGAACGGAACGGGAACGACATCGATCGGATTCGTAAACACCTTCACTTCGAGATTCGTGATATCGCACTTCCTCGGACGAAAGCGCAAACGGTACGCGCTTAACGGATTCAAATTCTTTGACGAAGGGTTCGCAATCCCGCGCTCAATGGCGAAATTTTCCGGGATGACTTCTCCACTCCCGAAGTCCCACTCCGAATATCCGAGCTCGACTTCGCACGGAGCACCGGGTCCGACCCAGCTCCACTGCACGCGGCCGATGCCGCCGGATGCGCCGACGTTATCCGGATAGAACAGATCCACGAATTGGAAGTCCCCTTCATTCAGCACGGGGAATACTTTTGATTGCGTTTGGATGAACCCGGAGCTCGCGGCCTGCCAGGCGCTCCCGTTCGCATACGATTCGCCCATGGCGGACAAATCCGAAATATCCGCATACTTCTTTCGAACCTCGTACAGCTGTTTTTCGATCCCCGCGTCCGCTGCATAGTACGCAACCGTGGACGCATCCGTCTCCGCTGTTCGTTTGAGGCTCTCGAGAACGATGATGCCGAGCGAAAAGCCCGCGAGGAGAATCGTGGCCGTTATCACCAAGGCGAGTGGGAGGATGTTGCCGGGCAGGAGCTGTTGGCGTGAGCAATGTCGAATATCGAATGTCGAATGTCGAAAAATCTGTTTTCGGTCCATAACATTCGAACCGACATTTCGATTTCTGCGTTCGATATTCGATATTTGATATTCAATATTCATACATGCATGTCTCTACCGAACGTACACGCGGCTCGATACGGTCGTCTGCATACTCATCTCCGTGGTTTCACGATCATTCGCTCCGCGGTAGTCCGCTTCCATGAGGATGGTCACGCGCGGCTGCATGTCGTTCGCATACGTCCCGATGCCTACGGATTCAAACGGATTTTCAAGCGGCGTTACGAAAATGTTAAACCGCTTGATGTGGATATTCTTTCCGGTAATCGGCGTCCAGCTCCCGCCCCCCGTCTGCAGCGCCAGGCAATTTCCATTCAGTCCTGCGCAGATGGGATTCGATTCGATAAAAGCTTCTATGGAGATCGTGTCTCCATCCTGATCAAGCAGTGCCAGACGACTACTCCGCCACGGATAGGGATCCGTGTAGTAGTAGACCTGATTGTTCCGCGCCGCACGGACCATGAGTTCCATGGCGAAGCGCATCTCCTCGCCCAAGAGCTCCGCGTTGGAAGCGCGGCGATGCAGGCGCGTGAAGTTGATGTACGTTGCGGAAATGGCTATTGATCCGATGGCGAAGATCGTCACGACGACGAGCAATTCAATCATCGTAAATCCGGCGCATCGTCCGATGCGGCGACGCAACAACGCAGCGACGCAGCGACGATTACCTCCAATCATAGAGTTCATCAACGATAACGGATTCATGCGTCATTCCGCGCTTCGTCCATTCAACACGGGACGTTACGCGAACGCCCGCCGTCACGAGCGGTGTACAGGTCGAACCTTCATTCAAAACGGTCCCGTCCGAACAGATCGGCTGGAACGTGATGAGCCGTCTGAATTGCGTAGCCGTTCCCGGATTTGCGATTCCCTGTACGAACATGCTCGTGCTCGAGGCATCCGAGGAGCGCTTGAGCTGCGTCCAGCCCGTTTCGCTGATGGCATCCGCCGTAAAATTGAAAGAATCGAAGCGACCGTCCGTCATGATCGGAACGCCCGTATAATCCGTCCCGTTGAACATTCCGTTATTAAACGCGTCACCCGCCAGCCAATTCGAATCACGCTGTGCCTTCGCGAGTTCAATCCCCCCGCGGGCGAGGTTCGCACCCACAACGCGGTCCGCTGACCGTTCCTGGAGACGGATGTTGGAAAAGATGAGCGTCCCGGCGGCGGAGAGCCCCACCATGATTACCGTCATGGCAACGAGCAATTCGATGAGAGATTGCCCTTTGAGGAAAGGGGTACGGAAGATGGAAGATGGAAGATGGAATGGCGCACATCTCCGTATTCCGTCTTCTGTATTCCGTATTCCCTTTTTCCGTCCTCGATCATTCATACTACTCAATGCTTATCTTCCCGGTCAGCGTATTCAATCGGATCGTTTCGCTCCTGCCCAGCCGCGCATGCATAACCGTTATTTCAAGCGTCGTCGGCTCAGGACCCGTGCAGAGCGGCGTGCCGGCGGGCGTATCGCACGCATTCACCCGCATGACGCCGTTCTGCCGGTCGAAGGTGACCGTCGCATCCGATACGAGCACCGAACCCGCCCGAAGAGAAAAGATCGTTACGGGGGCGGAGCCGGGATTATGTTCCGCGAGTTTTTGCTCTCCGAGGTATTCGCGGCCGGACGCATCCTCCCGGCGGTCTTCGAGTCCGAGGTCGACTTCCGCGAATTTTGTTATGACGGAGTCTCCGGTGCTCATGGTCGCTCCGACGGATATGGGTACCAAGCGGGTGTCGCATGCCGCCGCGCCGCAAATCGCATCGTCAAGTTCGCAAACCAGATCATACGTCCCGCTATCGCACGTGAGAACGGACGTCGCGGACAGCGCGCGCGCCTGGAGGCCTCGGAGCGTCGACAGAACGAGCCTGGCGGAGGACGCGAGTTCTTCCTGATACCGCGTTCGAGAAATGTCCGTTACAACGGAGAGGGAGATGAGTACCAGAATGCCGATGCTCACCATGAGCTCCAAAAGGGTGAATCCTCTCTTTAAAGGAATATGGATAAGGGAAGATGGAAGACGGAATGGTGGACATCTCCGTATTCCATCTTCCCTTTCCCCCTTTTCTTTACCCGATGGCATACCTCGCGATAATGAGTAACGGCTCACTCCACCAAAGGGCGATGAGTGTTCCCGCTGCGAGGAATGGTACGAACGGCACCTCCGTTTTTCGCGTAACGGATCCTTCGATGAGGAGCGCGGCGGCAGCGGACCCTCCGACGATAAAGGAAACGAGGAGGCCGAGGAGCGCGAGCGGGAATCCGAGCACCGTACCCATGAGGAGCCCGATGAACGGGTCCCCTTCCCCCATCATGGTTCCTCGAGACAGGAGGACAATCATGCCTAGCAGAGCGGAAATAACAACGGCGCCGAGAACGAGCTCAATCCAGTTCGCCCCGATGAGGAGCCTCCATGCGGCGAGAATGATGGCGCTTGATATGACGAATTCAACGGGAATGAGCTTCCAGCGAAAATCGAATGCCGTGATAACGAGGAGGATGAATGAGAGCGCGATCTCAAAACCGATAACGGCCGCTATCATGATCCACGTCGTATCATCGTGAACGTGCCGAAGGAATGCGACGAGGGAGAGGACGGCCATTGCGGACTCCACGACCGGATACTGCCAGTGGATGCCTTTTCCGCACGACCTGCACCGGCCATGCAGCATGAACCACGATGCGATCGGAATGAGCTCCGATGCGCGCAGTTTCTTCATGCACGTCATGCACTGAGACCTCCCGCCGATGGATTTCCCTTCCTTCATGCGGATGATGAGGACGTTCGCAAAAGACCCGAGGACGGCCCCCAGGATCAAGACGAATATCGCTCCGAAAAATAACATGGTTACTTTACGCTCGGATCCGTATCAACGCCGTTCGAGTGCGCGTAGTACGTTCCCGCGCTTCCATACGTCGTCACGCCCTCGGTAACGAACCGGATGACGTAGCCGACCGTCGGGCTGTTGCTCATGTACGTGTAGTACTCGCCGCTCTTCGGCCCGGTCGGAACCCTGGGCAGGTAGATCGCACCCGTGGCCGTGGTCTCGAACCCGTTGGACGTGAGTACGGTCGCTGACCCGGTGCCGAGATTCACCTGCGTCGCTTCCGTGGGATAGGCCGCCTGTTCCAGCCAGTGCTGTTCCAGACCCGCTCGGATGACCTGAACGTCGCTCACGCGCTTGGCGTCGCGCGACTTGCGCCGGGCGCCATTCAAAATAATGATGGAGATCGAAGACAGGAGTCCGATGATCGCGATCACGATGAGGAGCTCAATGAGAGTAAAGCCTTTGGATTTGCGAAACATAGATGATTTCCTGGCTGATATCATAGCACAAAGTACAGGGTGCGTGGTACGTGGTGCGTGGGGAGCCTGCCCTGAGCGAAGCCGAAGGGTGGGACGCGGGGCGCAGTTCTCTGACATGTGATTGTGGATGAAACGGCAGGCCTCGGGACGATCCGATTGTTATCTCGTTGGCTCGTTGACTCGTTGGCAGATGTAAAAAAGATGCAGAGGTCGGAATAGAACGATGGAAAATCCTCATTCTGATGTGTACGTATCTCTGATGTTCCAATCTCTATTATCCCCCATGGCGGCACGGATCATTGCGTGCTCATTCCGATCGTAACGAGGCCCGGATACGTGGCGCTTCCGTAATGGTACGATACGCCGCCGCAGCGCGATACGCCGTCTGAATCCAGAATCGGATTATCCGTATTTTCCAATCCAAAAACGATCATGTACCACTGATTTGAACAAGAGGCTGAATAGTAAAAATACGTACCCGATGCGAGCCAAACCGCGGAAGCGCCCTGACTCGGATCAACGGGGTCAACACCAAGGAAAGCGCCGAGATTCGTGGCTCCGTTCCGCAACCAGTGGCCTCCTGACATGCTCTAGACACTGTTGCACCATCCCGTATTCGGTATCGTAGAAGCGCAATTTCCGGAACCGATGTAACTCCCATTCTCATCGTAGTACAGTTCAAGCGCTTTCATGATCTGCTTAACATCCGCAATGCGTTTTGCGTCCCTGGCTTTTGACTGTGCATTGCCGAATGAAACAACGGCCATGGTTGCCAAAAGACCGATAATCGCG
>CAYMPS010000031.1:0-13801 GCA_964392485.1 uncultured Gammaproteobacteria bacterium
GGAGCGCGTAGAAGAGGTTTTGATTTTTACGTTCGGCATGGTGGGACTCATCGCGTTCAGTTTGTACGAACGCGGCATCGAGAGCGGTGTGAAAGAACGGGATCAAGCCATCGTCGATCGTGATAAAGCGCGGCGCGAGCTCGTATCAACGTATGAGTACATCGGCGGCGTGAATCGTCAGATCGATTCGCTTAAAAATCTCGCGAATGAGACGGCGGCTTCGCTCGTGGACAGCGATAGCGTAAATAAACATATGTTCAAATCGCTCGCCGCTGGCGCGGCGGCGCTCATCCGCGTTCAACACGGAGCCATTCGCATTGTAGCGCTTGATAAGCTTCGGACGATTAGCGAGTACCATTTGGATGCGAGCCAGCAAATTAAAGTCGCGAATAAGGATCTGCTCGAAGTGCACAATCAAAACCGTTCGCATTGCTTCATTCGGGATGAGCAGGGATCGGAAGTCCTCGTGGTTCCCTCATCAAGGCGGGATTGTTCCATGAAGGTATTCCTCCTCCTTCCGACGAATCCTCAGGATATGCCGGACATCGATCCCGGCCTGCTCAATGTCTATGCGAATCAGGCGGAGGTTCTGTATCGCGTCCTGAGTCAAAAAATTTATGCGAATCATCATGTTGAAACGAAACCCGAAGGCTGATAATGTGGAGGGCGAGCATTTGGCATTTAGCCGGTATATCCAATGCTTAATGTGATATTGTAACGTATGAACGGCCGAAAGCCGGGCGCTATACGCCAAATGCCATTTCCTATGACCATAAACGATCTCCGACAAAAGTTTCTCGACTTCTTTAAAGAAAAGGGGCATTCCATCATCCCTTCGGCTTCGCTCGTTCCGGAAAACGATCCGAGCGTCCTGTTCAATTCCGCCGGCATGCAGCCGCTGGTGCCATACCTCAAGGGGGATCCGCACCCCATGGGCGTCCGTCTCGCGAATGTTCAAAAGTGTTTGCGGACCGGAGACATCGATGAGGTGGGAGATAACCGGCACTTGACGTTTTTTGAGATGCTCGGCAACTGGTCGCTCGGCGACTATTTCAAGCGCGAGTCCATCGGGTGGTCGTACGAGTTCCTCACGAATGAACGGTGGCTGCACCTCGATCCGAAGCGTCTTTACATCAGCGTCTTCCAGGGAGATGACGACGCGCCCCGCGACGAGGAGTCCGTCGGCATTTGGCAGGCGCAATTTGAAGTGAACGGCATTACGGCGCACACGGGCGAAGCGGGCAAGGATGTACCGGACAGCGGAACGAACGGACCCCGCATTTACCTGTATGGAAAAGAGAATAACTGGTGGCCGGGTGCGGCCTCAAAAGGATTATGCGGTCCGGATACGGAGATTTTTTATGACACGGGGAGCGAACATGACGATGCGTACGGTCCGGTCTGCCATCCCGCATGCGATTGCGGACGTTTTGTGGAAATTTGGAACAACGTATTCATGCAGTTCAACCGGTTGGAGGAAGGGGGAGTGCTCGAACCGCTTCCGAAGAAGAATGTTGATACGGGCATGGGACTGGAGCGGACAACGGCGGTTCTTTCCGGGTATGCGAGCGTTTACGATTTGAATTTCTTCCAAGTCATCTTCAGCGGGCTCGAATCGCTCTGCGGAAAGAAGTACGGCGTTTCGGAAGATCATGATTCATCCATGCGCATCATTGCGGATCACGTCCGTTCCGCTGTTTTCGCGATTGCGGACGGCGTCGTCCCGTCGAATGTTCAGCAGGGATACGTGGTGCGTCGCCTCATCCGACGCGCGATTCGCGAGGCGTACCGTTTGGGTATCGAAGGGAAGTTTTGCGGGACGATTGCAAACGTTGTCATCGGAGAGTTCGGGGAGTGCTATAACGAGCTTGAAGCGAAGCAGGAAAAGATTCTTTACGAGCTGGAGCGGGAAGAGGATACGTTTGAGAAGACGATCGAAAAGGGAATGAAGGAGCTTGGGAAGATGCTCAAGACGGGCGAGGTAACGGGAGAGAAAGCGTTCGTCCTGTACTCGACGTACGGGTTTCCGCTGGAACTCACCGAGGAGATCGTGACAGAACGCGGCGGGACCATTGATCACGAGGCGTTTAAGAAAGAATTCGAGAAACATCAAGATCTTTCTCGTACGGCATCCGAGGGCATGTTTAAAGGCGGGCTGCAGGATGATTCGGATGAGAGTAAAAAACTTCACACGGCAACGCACCTATTACACGCCGCGCTGCGAAAAGTGCTCGGCCTTCATGTGGAGCAAAAGGGGTCGAACATCACGCCGGAGCGTTTGCGGTTTGATTTCTCTCATCCTGCCAAGATGACGAAAGAAGAAATTCAGCAGGTTGAAGATATGGTGAACGACGCGATAAAGAAAGATCTCCCGGTCACGTGCGAACACATGGATGTTGAGAAGGCGCGCGATTCCGGGGCCTTGGGGTTCTTCGAAGAGAAGTACCGCGGCATCGACGGAGATTTGAGCGTCTATCAGGTGGGAGATGACGATGCCGTGTTCAGCAAGGAGATCTGCGGCGGCCCGCATGTAAAACGTGTTGGTGAATTGGGATCATTCAAGATAAAGAAAGAAGAGGCCTCGAGTGCGGGGGTGAGGAGGATAAAAGCTGTTGTTAAATAAAGCCATGAAATTTGAAGAACTGAACATGGATAGAGCGGCTACCCCCAGTGTCAGACGCCTCCAGTCGATCTACCAAATCCACTTGACTTCGTTTTGCCCTTTCTGTAACATTGCATCGTTCCCATGTGGATAAATGGGCGATATCATTGAAAACAATCAATTTTCCTAAGAAATGCAGAATCAGACACAGACGTATGGCAGCCGATAAACCTTCAACAAAGGATTTTCTTGTTGTAAAGGGCATTGTGGAGGAGAATCTTCCGGCTACGACGTTTAAGGTAAAACTCGAGAACGGTCAGAGCATTTTGTGCCATTTATCTGGGAAATTGAGGAAATTTCGGATCAGATTGACTCCGGGGGATGAGGTGCAAATCGAGATAAGTCCCTATGATTTGACAAAAGGTCGAATCATCTATAGATTCTAGGCCACGTTAAGCGGGTTTGCGGGAGCGCGGGCGTGCAGGAGTGCGGTGAATATATCGTACGTCAGCACACCCGCACACCGGTACGCCGGCACACCTATGAAAGTTCGGTCCTCCGTAAAAAAGATGTGTAGAGATTGTCAGGTCATCCGGCGGAATAATCGGGTGGTGGTTGTGTGTAAAAAAAATCCTCGACATAAACAACGGCAAGGCTAAAACATTCTGGAGGTTGAAGATTTGCGACCGGGGCGCGCCGCAAGTCTCCAATCTCTAGCCGACAACAACCCTGGCTGATTGGTCCAACAACATCCTATGGCACGTATTGCGGGAGTAACACTCCCGGCACAAAAGCGCGTTGATATTGCGCTCACATACATCTACGGCATCGGCCGAACATCCGCGAACAAAATTATCGCGGTTACCGGCGTGCCCGCGGAAACGCGCGTCAAAGATCTTACGGAAGATCAGGCGGACAAACTTCGCGAGCAAGTGGAAAAGAAACATAAGGTCGAAGGAGATCTCCGACGCGAGGTTCTCGGAAATATCAAGCGCCTCAAGGAGATCAAGAGCTATCGCGGCGATCGCCATACGAAGCGTCTTCCCGTACGCGGCCAGCGAACGAAGACGAACAACCGTACCATCCGTGGAAACGTACGACGGACCACGGGCTCCGGGAAGCGCAAGCTTGAAAAGACCTAATCGTTAAGAAATGCATATGGCGGAAAAGAAAACGATGTCGAAGATACGACGAAAAAAGGCAAAGCGACAGGTCTCAACCGGGCATGCGTATATTAGCGTTACGTATAACAATACGATTGTGACGCTTACGGACACGGAAGGAAACGTCCTCGCCTGGTCCACGGCCGGGCACTGCGGATTTCGCGGACCGAAGAAAGCAACGCCGTACGCGGCATCCGTTATTGTAAAGAACGTCGTTGAGAAAGTTGAAGAATACGGATTGAAAGACGTGAAAGTATTCGTCAGAGGCGTGGGTCAGGGTCGTGAGAGCGCGGTTCGGTCGCTGAATGCGAACGGATTGAACGTCCTCTTGATCAAGGACGTCACGCCGATTCCGCATAATGGCTGTCGGCCTCCGCGTCCGCGACGCATGTAGAACGTATTGATATCGGTATGAAAGTGAAAATAACCGCAAAAATGTCACGACGTGAAGGAGTGAATCTCGATGGACGCGAGAAGATTGATCGTATTCTCTCAAAGCGTCCGTACGCACCGGGTGTTCACGGACCAACGAGCCGGCGCCGCATTACGGACTACGGAAAGCAGCTTCGGGAGAAGCAGAAGGCAAAGCGCGTGTACGGCCTCACGGAGAAACAATTTCGAAATACGTTCGAAGAGGCGGCGAAGAAGCGTGGCGATACGGGTGAATTTTTCGTGCGCATCCTAGAATCGCGTTTTGACAATGTGGTTTTTCGCGCGGGCTTCGCAAAGACGCGAGCAATGGCGCGGCAATTCGTCGGTCATGCGATGTTTGACGTGAACGATAAGAAAGTGAACATCCCTTCGTATCGGTTGAAAGAAGGGGACGTCATCAGCGTGCGGAAGAATAAGAAGGGAAAAGGACCATGGAAGAACCTCGAAGAGACGTTAAAAAATCATGCCGTTCCTTCATGGATGACGATTGATCCGAAGGAGATGACGATTAAAGTAACGGGGGGGCCGAATGCGGAGGAGGTAAAGCAACAGCCATTCGATACGAAACTCATCGTTGAGTTCTACTCACGCTAATATTTTTATACATATATATGGAGTCACTCCTTCTCCCGTCAAAAATACGCTACAGCGAAGGGGAGCGCCCGAATGAAGGGACGCTCATCGTTGAGCCTTGCTCGCCGGGGTACGGAACGACCGTGGGGAACGCCCTGCGCCGCGTTCTCCTGTCATCGCTTCCGGGCGCGGCTGTTACGGCCGTAAAAATTAAAGGTGTGGATCATGAGTTCTCTACGCTCGAACACGTAAAAGAGGACATGGTCGAGATCATTTTGAATCTTAAGGTTTTTCGGTTGAAGCTCCATTCGGAAGAGCCCGTAAAGCTTTTTTTGAATGTGAGCGGGGAGAAGCTCGTGACCGCGGCGGATTTTGAAAAGAATGCGGATGTCGAGATTATCAATCCGGATCATCCGATCTGCACGTTGACGGATAAGAATGCGAACCTCGAAATGGAAGTAACCGTCGGTCCCGGCCGCGGATATCGGAGCACGGAAGAGCGCGCCAAGGACAAGTTGGAGCTGGGCAACATCGCCATTGATGCGCTGTACAGCCCCGTCCTCAACGTTTCGTACAAGGTGGAAGCCACGCGCGTGGGTGAAAAAACGGACTATGATCGCCTCCTCCTGCACGTCGAGACGGACGGGACAGTGGATCCGAAGGACGCCATCAGACAGTCCGTGGCGATCCTCCTCGACCACTTCAATCTTTTGGTGCAGCCGGACGAGGGTGATGAGGCGATGGAGGCGACTGAGGCGATTGAAGAATAACTATTGCTATGAGACACCGAGTGAAACAAAAGACGTTGGATAGGAAGGGCGATGCGCGGAAGGCGCTCATGCGCGGTCTTGCGACCTCGGTTATTCTGTATGAGAATGTGAATACGACGCTCGCGAAAGCGAAGGCCGTTCGTCCGCTCGTTGAGAAACTGATCACGAAAGGAAAGACGAAGTCGCTGGAGTCGCGTCGAAATTTGATGAAAGTGCTCTTGGTGGAAAATGCGGTGAACAAGACGCTCGAAGAGCTCGGTCCGCGGTATGCGAATCGCGCCGGCGGATATACGCGCATCATTAAGCTCGGCCGCCGCAAGGGAGACGGGGCGGAGATCGCGCAGATTCAACTCGTAAAGTAACGATATGGCTTGGAAGAAACTCATCGGCATGCCGAAGATAGAACGAAAGCGACACATCATCGATGCGGAGGGCAAGGTGTTGGGTCGATTGGCGACGGAGATCGCGAAGCTGCTCATCGGGAAGCATAAACCGTCGTATACGCCGCACATCGACGGGGGAGATTTCGTAGAGGTGAAAAACGCATCAAAGATCGTTTTGAGCGGAAAGAAGTGGGAGCAAATGGTCCATTACCGCTCATCGAACCGTCCGAGCGGCGTAAAGAGCGTGTCCGTCAAGAAGCTTCGAGAAGAAGAGCCGGAGCGCATTTTGAAACATTGCGTTGAATACATGCTTCCGAAGAATAAACAGCAGGCTATTCGCATTAAGCGATTGAAGATCACAAGGTAATATGGCAACCAAGAAAGACGAAAAGAAGGGAGAAGAGAAGGCGGTGGATAAGAAAGAGGCTGTAAAGAAGCCTGCGGCGAAGAAGCCTGCAGCGAAGAAAGCCGCCCCGAAGAAGGCCGCGGCGAAGAAGCCGGCAGCGAAGAAGACCGTCAAAGCGGAAGAGAAGAAGGCGGAAATGAAAAAAGGATCTTACATACCCGCGGTCGGAAGGCGTAAGACGTCCATTGCGCGGATTCGGTTGATCAAGAACGGGAGCGGCGTGATCACGATCAATGACCGCGCGCTCGATCAGTATTTCGGCGTATTCGAGCATCGCAACCAGGTGCGTGAACCGCTCGTTGTCGTGGGCCAGGCGGATGCCGTGGATGTGAGCATCAAGGTTTTGGGAGGCGGTATGCGCGGCCAGGCGGAAGCGATCCGGCAGGGGATCTCCCGGGCGCTCATCGTGTTGAACCCGACGTTCCGCAAATCTTTGAAAAAGCTCGGATTCCTCACGCGCGATCCGCGCGCCAAGGAGCGCAAAAAGCCGGGGCTCAAGAAAGCGCGACGCGCCCCGCAGTGGTCAAAACGATAAGTTTGGAAGATCCTCCGAATCGGAGGATCTTTTGTTCCGCGGATCTCTTGTTGAGGTTCCTGATGTACATGCGAATATTGCCAGAACGACCACAGGCGATCATTTGAATCTGTGTACGAAAAACCGCAGAAAGCCGGGAAGGTTTTTTGCGGTCTCGTTCAGTGAAGGGTCGGCGACGTTATTCGTCATATTCGTCAGGAATATAGTGTCGATCGTGGTGCTCTTCCGCGGCATTGTCGATCATTCGCTGGAGCTGTTCGATGTCAGAGATGTCGTAGACACCGATCCCGAAGACGTATCTGCCAATCTCGTGAGTTCCCTGAAATTTGTCGGTCCATGTTCCCTTGGCAAGGTCTACGCTGGTGATGCGGTCTGGTTGTTCGCGACTCACTCTTGTTGACGAATGTATTGAACGGGTGCGGCGTTCCAGAAAAACAATATCCTGTTTCGCTTCTTGTTGACTCATGCCGAACCTCCTTGGAAAGGGCAGCGCGCATATTGAAGCATATGATGAGTTTTTTGTCAAAATGACAGGTCGTTTACGATTTTAGGATAGTAGGCTAAGGTCGTATCCATAAGGTCGTATCCATATGGATAAGAAGTCAAAAAGCATTATCGGGGGCATTATCGTTCTTCTTCTCGTCGTGATTTTATTCGTCACGGGCTTTCCGATTACGATCGTGCAGGCCGGGCATCGCGGAGTGCCGCATCGGTTTGGCAGAGTGTTTGACTGGACCGTTGGGGAGGGAATCCACTGGGTCGGCTTCTTCACGCAGGTGACGCACTTTGAGGTGCGGACGCGGAAGATCGAAGTCGATGCGGATTCCGCATCAAAGGACCTCCAGTCCGTGCAGACGATTATTGCGTTGAACTATCACGTAGATACGGCAAACGTAAACAAGCTTTATCAAGAAATCGGCGTGGAATATCACGATCGTATTCTTTCGCCTGCGATACAGGAGTCTGTTAAAGCGGTAACGGCGCAGTACACGGCGGAAGAGATGATTACGAGGCGGGCGGAGGTAAAGGCGCAAATCAGAACAGAACTTGAGAATCGTTTACAGGGACGCTATATCATCGTTGATGAATTTTCCATCGTTGATTTTTCTTTCAGTAAAGGTTTTGATGAAGCGATTGAATTGAAGCAAACGGCGGAACAGCAGGCCCTCAAGGCGGAGCGCGACCTTGACCGCATCAAGCTCGAGGCGCAGCAGTCCATTGAACGGTCGAAAGCGGAAGCTGAGGCATTGCGGCTCCAAAAACAGCAGATTACGCCGGACCTCATTCAGCTTCGCTGGATTGAGAAGTGGAACGGCGAACTCCCGCAATACATGGGGCAAATGTCGCCGTTCGTGGGCTTGAATTCAAGCTTGGGGCAGTGATCGGTCATCTCTTAGCAAATTAAGGTTCATTGTGTATGGTAAGAGCATCCAGAAAATGGATGCTCTTTTTGAGAGGTGTGCATGAACGACGGTCCAAGAGACACGCGAGAATCCTTTGTGCAGATGATGTTGGATTTCGGAGAGCGACCCGCGCCGGATGATGGGCGGATCACTCCCCGGGATTTTACGGAACATCCACTGCAAAGGAAGGCACGGGAAGCTTCGAATGCTCGCAGGAGCGTTCGATTGAGCCACAGTTCTCGCAGGAAGTAGTACCCCGCATCCATGGGGGAATATTCTCAAAACCATCAGGAGGCAACACGTCATCTCTTTTATTCGCGCCGGGGAATTGGCCCCGCGCAGACTCGCCGCCGTGAGCCCGGAGCTTTCGGCGGCATTTCATATCGGTTCGTGGTGCGTGGTTCTCAACAACGTTTCTTGTTCATGAACACGTAACATTCAAAAGACCACGCACTACGAACCACGCATCCGCCTCCCCCTTGCCTGTACGGTTCCCGTCTAAACCGCTAAACTTCTTACCGAAATGACTACGAGTAGAACGATCGCGAGAAATACGTCCTGGCTCCTTTTGGCTACAACGGCACAGAAGTTTTTAGCGTTTATCGCATTCACGGCGGCCGCCCGCATCGTCGGACCGGATGTGACGGGGGAGTACTTTTTCGCCGTCGCTATCACATCGACGTTCGTCGTCATCGCGGACCTCGGGCTCACGCCCGTGGTGATCCGCGCCATTGCCCGGGATGACGGCAGGGGGAAGAGGCTCCTCGGAGCGGCGCTCGCATTGAAAGTGGGACTCATCCCGCTCGCGGTCATTTCAGCGATCGTCTTCGCCGTGTTCCGGGAGGCCTCGCCGGCTGTTTTCTATACGCTGTTGATCATGGTGCTGGTCATGTCGGCGGATTCGCTTCACTTGCTCTACTACGGAGTCCTTCGCGGCAAACAGAAGCTTCGATTTGAAGCGCTCGGCATGTTCGTCGGGCAGATATTCACCACGATTGCCGCCGTGTCCGCCGCCGTCCTCGGATTCGGAGCACCGGGCCTCGCATTCGCACTCTTCGTCGCGAGCCTCTGGAACCTCGGATGGGCATGGTCGCGCGTACAGCGCGAAGACATCGGTTCCGTGCGCCCGACGATCGCTGATTTCAAATCCGTCGCGCGCCAAGCCGTACCGTTCGCGCTGGCCGGCATCTTCGTCAAAGTCTACTCGTACCTCGATACCATGGTCATCGAGGCGTATCACGGCCTGTCCGCCGTCGGGAATTACGCCGTGGCATACAAGGTGACGTACGCGTTTCAGTTCATTCCGCTCGTCTTCATCGCGGCGCTGTATCCGGCCATGAGCTGTGAGTTCGCAAAAAAAGATGAGGAATCGCTTCGGCGCGTTTTTGCCGGAGCCATCCGCATCATGATTATCATCGCGGCGCCGATCGCTGCAGGACTGAGCGCGATTGCGCCGCGGCTCATCCCCATCCTGTATGACGTCCAGTTCCTCGGCGTCGTCATGCCGCTCACCATTCTCCCATGGGTCCTTTTGCCGATCTTTATCGATTTCCCCGTCGGTTCTCTCCTGAATGCAACGAATCGCGCGCATCTCAAAACAACCGCCATGGGAGCGGCGATGGCGGTGAACGCCATTCTCAATGTGCTGCTCGTTCCTTCGTACGGTCCGGTGGGCGCGGCGTGGGCCGCCGTGGGAAGCTTCTCCTTCCTCCTGCTGGCCGGACTCTCCTTCGTGTGGCGCGAGCTCCCTTCCGTCTCCTGGTTCGCATGGCTGCTAGCGCGGTCCGTCATCGTCGGAGCCCTGATCTGGTTCGCCGTCCGGATCGTCGGCGCACCCATGCCGTTCGCGCTCATGATCCTGTTTGGCGCCGCAATTGGCATAACGGCCCTCCTCGTGTTTAGATTATTGACGTTCGCCGATATCAAAGCCATCTATCGATGGCTGCACAGCAGGGTTCGTCCGGGCGATCCGCAGAAAGAACAGCTCCATGCCTAACCAACATCCCATCATCATTACCCTCGATTACCCGCCTGAACGAGGCGGGGTTGCCCGCTACCTCGGCGAGCTCGTTCGCGCATCCGGAGAGGATATTGAGGTGATCGTGCCGGCCTCTCACGGCATCGACGGTCCGGGCAGGATGGTGCCGAAAGAGATGTTTCGCTCCGCGTGGCCGCGCTGGTGGCCGATCGTGGGCATCTGCAGGGGAGCGAAACAACGGACGAAAAAAATAATCATCAGCCACATCCTTCCGGTGGGTACGGCGGCCATGATATCCAAATTGTTCGGCGGGCCGGCGTACATCATCATTTGCCACGGACTGGACGTCCGGCTCGCTTCGGAAACGTTTTGGAAGCGGTGTTTGTTCCGCTGCATCGTTTGGATCGCTCACTGCGTTGTCGCGAACAGCAAGTCAACGGCCAAGTCCATCAAGGAAGTTACGGGGAATGATGCGAAGATCATCACGCCGGCCGTGGATGACATGGCATTTTTGAGTCGAAGCGATGCGCGCGTAAGGCTCGGGGTGTCGGAAGACGAGCACATCGTCCTATCCGTCGGACGCCTCATTGAGCGTAAAGGCGCCGCCACGGTCATCCGGGCCGTCAAACAGCTTCCGACGTCCGAAAAAATAGAACTCGTTATCATCGGAGACGGTCCGGAGCTCCCCAGAATCCGGAAGCTCGCTGAGGGAAGTTCGCACCGCATTCGGATTATTACGAATGCGAGCGATGAGCATGTGCGGGAATGGTACGCGGCGGCAAACGTGTTCTGTCTTCCCGTGATGGAAACGACGGATGACGTTGAAGGGTTCGGCATCGTTTTCCTCGAGGCGGCGCTCGCCGGACTTCCGGTCGTCGCGGGCAGGACGGGCGGGGTTGTCGAAGCGGTCGTGGACAGAGAAACGGGCATCCTCGTCGATCCTCTCGATGATCGGGAAGTGGCGCGTGCGCTGACGCTCCTGCTCGGAGATAGAGACAGGCAGAGGGAGATGGGCCGGAAAGGGCGCGAGCGCGCATTAAAAGATTTTCGCTGGGAGGACCGCTGGGAAGCATTCAGAAAGGTGATCGAACGGGATAAGAGAACGTGCTATGAATCGTGACATCGCTCATCAGCCGCTCGTATCCGTCGTGATTCCGTCCTGGGATCACGGAGCGGAGCTCATGGAATGCCTCGCATCTTTGGAGGCGCAGACGTATCGGCCGTACGAAGCGGTGGTGGTTGATGACGGATCAACGGATGATACCGCCGAACGCATTGCGCAGTTCAGGAGCTCCTGTCCGTTTCAATTCATCCAGCTCGCGGAAAACAAGGGCGCGGCGGCCGCGAGGAATCTCGGCGCGAAGCGGAGCAAGGGAAGCCTCCTGCTGTTTTTGGATGCGGATGCCGTACTGCGCCCTCATGCGATCGCGCGCATGGTTGAGGAACTGCGAAAACACCCGGAAGCGGATTTCACGTACTCTTCATTTCGATTCGGGTGGAAGCTTTTTAAGAGCCGTCCGTTCGATGTGAAGGTTCTCAGGAAGGTTCCGTATATTCACACGACGTCCCTGCTCCGCCGCGAGGCGTTTCCCGGTTTTGACGAAACGCTGAAAAAATTCCAAGATTGGGACCTCTGGCTTTCGGTGAGCGAAAAGGGGAGTACGGGGATCTGGATTCCGGAAGAGCTGTTTTCCATCAAAGTGCGCCGCCAGGGGATGAGTCGGTGGCTCCCGTCATTCTTCCACAAGCTGCCTTGGCAGCTCATCGGCTGGATGCCCAGGGAGTTGCGGAACTATCGGAAATGGGAGAAGGTGGTGAAGGAGAAGCACAGGATCGCGTGAGGGGGGCGGCTTATCAATGGCAGGTGTTTAATGAGAAGATTGTTCCACTGTTCCATTGCTCCATTGTTAACGACACTCGGCGTTGGATGCGATTCTTGTGACAATTGCTAAATTGCTGAATGGCTGATGTGACGATTGTTAAATGGAATAATGAACGAAGATAAGAAATACATAAAAATGAAAGACCTCCGCATCATCATTGTTTCCTGGAACGTTCGAGAACAGCTCGAACGTTGTTTGCATTCGGTTGAAAAAGCATGCGAAGGATTGGAATACGACGTTGTGGTCGTTGACAATGCATCGAATGATGGGACACGGGACTCGATGTTGGCCAAATGCCAAATGCCAAATGCCAAATGCGGAACCGTCCTGAATACGGATAATCGCGGATTCGCGCGCGCGTGCAATCAGGGGCTGGTTGATCTCGATGCGCGGTACGTTCTCCTTTTGAATCCGGACACGGAATGTCCGCCGGGATCGATCGCGTCGTTCGTGCGCCGAATGGATGAGCACCCGGAAAACGTTGGCATTGCCGGTCCCAAACTATTGAATGCGGACGGCTCCTCCCAGCAGAGCGTCCGGCGGTTCCCAACCGTGTGGAGCCAGGCCGGCATCCTCCTGAAGCTCCACCGTCTCTTCCGTCAGACAAAGGTCTTTCGCGGCTATTTCGCAGATGATCTTGATCAAAACCGCGAGCAGGACGTTGATCAGGTGATGGGCGCTTGCTTCCTCATTCGCAAGGAATTGATCGATGAGGTCGGAGGATTGGATGAACGCTACTTCATCTGGTTCGAAGAGGTTGATTACTGCAAGACGGCAATCGCGCACGGCTGGCGCGTGCGCTACATCCCGTCCGCATCCGTGATCCATCACAGCGGTTCATCCTTCGCGCAGGTTTTCTCAATTAAGAAACAGCGGATGTTTAATGAAAGTCTCGTGAGCTACTTCCGCAAGTGGCATGCGGGATGGCGAGCGGCGCTTATTCGTTCGCTCCAGCCGATTTCGTTCGTCTTGTCGCTGTTTGTTGCATCATTTCATCCAGGCGAGGTGGGCGCGGGGCGCGGGGCGCGGGGCGCGGTAAAATTATGGCTGTTGATCGTGGCAACGCTTGAGCTGGTTTCCGCGCTCACAATTTTTCGGGATGACTGGAATGCGATCGCCGTTCTCACGGCCGGCTTGATCGTCGGCATCATTTCGTTTAAGCGTCCCACGCTCGGACTGGCGATCCTCCTGCTTGAGCTTCTCATCGGGTCAAAAGGATACCTGCTCCAGCTCTGGGGCTGGCCCGGCGTGTTTTCGCTCCGCATCGTGCTCTTCTCCGTGTTCTGTACGGGTTGGTTTTTCAATTTCGTTTCGTTCGGCGATGTGAAGCGGTTGCTCTCTGAATTTTTCAGACGAAAAGCATGGGTCATCCTGTTCATTGCCGTGATCTACGGGCTCATGCTCGGATTCGCTTCAAAAAACGAATTCTTTTTCGCGGATGCGAATGCCTGGGGGTTCCTGCTCCTGCTCTTCCCGATCCTTGATCTTGGCACGCGAGAAACATCGAAGCTGAAATCAGACATCCTTCCGGTTCTCTTCATCGGTCCGATCTGGCTGGCGATGAAAACGATCGGGCTCGAGTACCTGTTCTCGCACGGCTTCCCGTCCGTTTCTCCGCAGACGTACCTATGGGTGCGCCGCACCGGCGTCGGCGAAGTCACGCTCATCACGGC
>CAYMPS010000032.1:0-13760 GCA_964392485.1 uncultured Gammaproteobacteria bacterium
GTTCGAGATCGTCTCGTGCAGGAAACGGTAGTTCTGTTCGGATGAGGCGATCTCGTCCATGAATTTTCTGCACGTGCTCTTCAGTCTGTCGCGGAGCCACTCCGGGTCCGATCGGTGCTCCAGAGTCTCTTCCGCATGTTCGAGTGCGCGATTCACGGCTGTAGCGGGGATGGCGAGGAATACGCTGTTCTTGTCGGGCAGGAACGCCGTGTTTACGCCCGCCACCTTCTGCGATTTCGTGAGCAGGGGTCCGCCACTCGATCCGGGATCGAACGAAGCCGTATGCTTGATCCAGCATGCGTCGCCTCCGGCGCTCTCCTTATCCTCCGGCGCAAGGTCGCTCTGCTTGATGCAGGGGTCCGAAATGTTTCCCTTCGTCGTTTGGAACGTCCCTTTGCGTTTCGCGACCGGGTATCCGAGTGCGGACACCTCTTCCGTGTTCTCGTATTTTTCCGCGATGCCGAATCCCTTGTGCGTTTGATCGTAGAGCTTGAGCGTGAGCACGGCCAGATCGTACGACGGGTCCGCGTAGAGAATCTGTGCGACGTGGAGCGTATGTCCGTCATCGAAGCTGATGAGCGGACGGTCGCCTCCTTCGATCACATGCTTGTTCGTTATGAACATGCGGATCTCGTCATGATCGTGTCCAAAAACAACGAATCCGCTCCCCACGCTTTCCGCTGTCGCGGCTTCAAGGAATTTGTTTCTCGAAGTCTCCGTCAGGTCTTCATTCGCGCTCTGCTTGAAGAAGGACTTCCTCAAGTCTTCGGAGAGCATCGTTCGCACGTACGCCACGGACTCTTTCGGCGTACCGCGCGTGCAGGCGATAGCGATGAGCGCGATGGCCGCGATCATCAACATATGACGGAAATGAGCCATACCGGCCTCCCTTTTGTAAACGTACAACGATATGAATCTAGAATAGATCGTTCGGGAAGTCAAGGAAACGACATTTATAAGCGTAATCTCCATCATCTAACAGACATTGTTTCCGGTCCTCAAACCGAAACCCCCGCGTGTGCGGGGGTGAAGGTTGGTGACCCGGGCGGGATTTGAACCCACGACCGTTGGCTTAAAAGGCCACTGCTCTACCAACTGAGCTACCGGGCCGGTATTTGGTTGGCTAGTTAGCTTGTTGGCTGGTTTATGAAAACGAGCAACCAGCGAACGAGTTAACTAGCTAACGAACGAACAAATCGCTAAAAGTTCCGTTTTGCGCTAAGATACTAGCAGAAAATTCTTTTTTAATCAAGACATGCGAATAGCATTCCTGGGCTGTAAAGGGGTACCGGCCGCCATGGCGCATGGCGGCGGTATTGAGCGCCACGTGGAGAACCTGGCTCCCCGGCTTGCGGAGAGAGGGCATGACGTAACGATTTACGTACGAAACTACTCAAATCCAAGGAGGAGGAAAGTTTGGAAAGGCTGTAGGCTCGTGACCCTGCCGACGATCAGGAGGAAGAACATCGAAACGTTTGTCCATGTTTTGCTGTCGACGATGCACGCCATCACCAAGCGATACGACATCATCCACTACCATGGCGTAGGACCGTCCACGTTCGCGTGGATTCCGCGGGTCTTCTGTTGGAGGTCGAAGGTCGTTGTCACGTTCCACTCCCGCGATCGGTTTCACGAGAAGTGGAACCTGTTCGCGCGCCTCTACCTCGCATGGGGCGAGTGGACGGCCATGCGTTTTCCGCATGCGACCATTGCCGTGTCGCACGTCATCCAGCAGTTCTGCTGGCACATGTTTCAGGACAAGCCGTACTTCATTCCGAACGGCGTGGAGGTGCCGACGTGGGAGATCGGAACGGATGAAATAGAAAAATTCGGTTTGCGTCCGAACGGATATTTTTTAGGTCTGGGACGGCTCATTCCGCACAAAGCGTTCGACGTGGCGATACAGGCGTACTTTGATGTTCCGACGGCAATCGAATTCGCGATCGCCGGAGATGCGGGGTACAACCTCCATTACGCTGAGGAGCTGTATGCGCTCGCCGAGAAGGATAAGCGGGTTCATATGCTCGGCTGGCAGGAAGGCGTTGCGCTCCAGCAGCTCCTCCACCACTGCTATGCGCTCATCCACCCCTCGCGGAGTGAAGGATTATCCATCGCCGTGCTCGAAGCCATGTCTCACGGGAAGGTCGTTATCATGAGCAACATTCCGGAGAATTTGGAGTTGATCGATCATTCCGGCATCAGTTTTCCGATGGATGATACGGAGGCATTGAAGAAAACACTCGAATCCGTTTCCCGGGATGAAGCGATGATCAAGAAGCGGGGCGATCACGCCAGAGAGTACGTGAAGAAGCACTATAGCTGGGAATCGGTCGCTGATCGTACGGCGCTCGTGTACCGGACCTTGAAACCGAAGGGGTAATGGCGTAGGTTAGATCCCAGGCTAGGTTCGCGAGTGCTTCAATACTCGAGTTCATTGCGAACGATCAGTAAGAACGCCTACGAACGTACCTACCTACGAACCTACGAACGTAACTACCTACGAACCTCCTATGTTTGACCAAACGCAACTCAATTCAATAAAGAAACTCCATTCGAACGTGTCGTCGAATCGCAGACAGCTTCAGGGAATCTCTTCGGAAATTCTCGGATGTTCAAAGCGATCGATCTTCGCGACGCAGCGAAAGGACATGAAGCAGGCGGGCAAGGAGCTGGCGTCGGCGATTAAATTCATCAAACAGGGAAAAGCGGTGATCAAAAAACTTCGGCGTCTTGAGCATGAGGGGATGTGGCATGCGGCGCTCGAAGAGTATGCGGAAGCGGCATTGTACCGTGATGCGATGGCGAACAAGAAGATCGGGAAAGTGTCCGAGCTGTCGGATGAACCGGATATTTTCATCGGAGCCATTTCGGATCTGACGGGCGAGCTCACGCGCTCCTGCGTGCTCGCGGCAACGGATCGGAATGAGAAGGAGGTGAAACGGCTTTCCGGGCTCGTTCGCGAAGCAGTGGAATTTCTTTTGAAGCTGGATCTTACGGGGCAGGGGAGGCAGAAGTTTGATCAGGCGAAACAGAATATGCGGAAGATTGAAGAGATTGCGTTTAATCTTTCCATTCACGGGTAAGGGGATAACGGTTTGCGTGTTAACGCGTTACGTGTTCGCGTGTTTCTCTTTCCGCACCATCACGCAACACACGAACGCGCAAACGATTCTATGGCAATTGATTTTTTCCGTGCTCCGTTCAAGCGGCTTTCCTGGAAAGACCGCCGTGTTTTAATACTGGGACTGGGTCAGTACCCGGAAGGGAGCGGAATGAGCGCGGCCATGACGTTCGCGAAGCTCGGCGCAAGCGTAACGGTCACGGATCTCAAGCGGGCGAAGGATTTGGGAACGAACGTCAAACGATTGAAGAAGTTTAAGAACGTTCGGTTCGTCCTGGGCAGACACGATCTGAAAGATATTGATCGCGCGGAGCTGATCGTCGCGAACCCGCGCGTGCGTCCGGATGCGAAGGAGATGAAGCGCGCGAGGAAGAACGGTATTCCCGTGACATCGGACATCGCCCTGTTTCTTGATCGCTGTCCGGCACGCGTCGTCGCCGTAACGGGAACACGCGGGAAGAGTACAACGAGCTCGTTGATCGCAGCCATGCTCAAAGCGAGCAAGAAGAAGGTCTGGCTCGGCGGGAACATCCTCGTGTCTCCATTGAACTTCCTTTCAAAGATCAAGCCTGCGGACATCGTGGTTCTGGAACTTTCAAGCTGGCAGTGCGAGTCCTTGTCCAAGTCATCCAAAGCACCGGGGATTTCCGTTATCACGAATCTCATGCGGGATCATTTGAATACGTATCAAGGGATGGAAGATTACGCGGAGGCGAAGGCGCAGGTGTTCCGCCACCAAAAGCCCAACGATACGGTGATTTTGAACGCGGATAATCTCTATGGGAAGCGGTGGATGAGCGAAGCGCCGAGCGATGTTTTGACGTTTGGGAAAGGTGCGTCGAACCACGCATCGTTCCGAGGCGGGTATCTGTACCTTGGAGCGACGAAGGTCATTTCCGCGGGTCAACTCGCGCTTCCCGGCGAGCATAATGCGCGGAATGCGCTTTCCGCCATGCTCGCGGCAAAGAGAGCCGGAGCGAGCATGGTTGGCATTAAAAAAGCGTTGAAGACGTTCGCATCGCTTCCAAATCGCCTTGAGACGGTTCGGACCGTCAAAGGCGTCTCATTTATCAATGACACATGCGCGACCACTCCTGACGGCGCTATTGCGGCTCTGCATGCACTGAAGAGGAGGCACGATCATCTGTTCTTCATCATGGGCGGTGCGGATAAAGAGCTGGATTACACGGAACTGGGAAGGGTATTCGCCAAGAACAAGAAACGCGTCAGTATTCTGCTCCTGCCCGGATCCGCATCCGCCAAACTGTATAAGACGGCCGTCAAACAGGGGCTGGGCATTGAGCGCGTTCCCGATATGAAACGAGCGGTTGCAAGAGCAATCGAGATGTCCATGTCCGGCGACGCCATCGTCCTCTCTCCCGCCGCGGCCAGCTTCGGCCAGTTTAAGAATGAGTTTGAGAGAGGGGAGATGTTCGTAAAAGCTATACGATGATAAAAAGCAGGAACCGCATGTGCGGTCCCTTTAGCCCTATGTCTATTTTATAAAAAATTTATCATGGAGACTTGACAGATTTTTATAACGTTGGTTATATAATTTTGATTCGTGATTGCCATTTTTATTGGTGGTGGCGATGTCATAAATATAGAAGGAAAGGACGTGCAGAATGGCACATGGTTATTCAGGGGGGAAGTATCGCGGCGGCAAGCACAATCGTCGCCGTGGCAAAGGCGGACCAGGGAAGAACTCCCAGCATGGGGATGGCGGACATCATTCCCAGAAGCCGAAGGGCAACAAGAAGGCTAAGGGAGGTAAGATTCTCGGCATCTTCTAGCGCCAACAGCGCGATACTACGGGGACTCGTCGTATAGACGGGTCCCGCGTTTTCTTATAAACTCACCTTTATGACTCGATGCATTCGCAACGTTTGGAAACATACGGTAGGCATCCTTATCTCAATAGAGAAAGGCGCTTGTTTTGAGGACAAAAAAACGGCCGGGTTTACGCATATTGCCGAGCACCTCTGTTTTAGCGGGACGGAAAAGCGTACACGATACGCACTGAGGGATATCCAGGATCGAATATTCAATGAATTGGAAGCGACCACGGGATATAACGAAGTGAGGATATTTTGTTACGTGGATAAAACGGATGTTGTGGAAGCGCTTCAGATGCTCTATGAGATCATCTATAAATGGAAATGTCGACGTGAGGATTTTAAAGTGGAAAAAGAGGATTTGATTTCGGAAGCGCATGCGTACAGAAATTCGTATCAGCGTAAAATTCAGACGGAAATATCGAAGCTGCTTTTTTCGAAGCCGAAGGAAATCATGGGACATCAGGCCGTCATTGAAAAGTTACGTGAACGGGATATCCCTGAAATAAAACGATACTGGAAAAAACTTTTATCAGATGCTTCGATTGACGTTTGTCTGCTCGGCCCCGTTGGGCGAAAAGAAAAGAAAATCTCAGAACGACTCTTTGGCGCGGACGGATCAAAGGGCGTTCGTTGGATGATGAAGAAAGCCGCATGGGTCGAATCGACGAATGGTATCGGGATTCGCATTGAACATAATACGCGACATCCGTTTTTGCTTTTGATCAGTCAGATTCTCACACGTCGATTTGATGAACAGATGGGAGGTGAGGTTTCATTCGAGGGCGTTCAATTTCAAGATCAAACGCTTCTTTGTGCAGTGTGCGATAAGCCGTTTGATAAAAATTTAGCCCGTTCAATTATGGAAAAGAGGGTGACGGAGAAGGAGTTCAAGACGGCCAAAGCGTTTTTCCTGAAACGTTTTCGCTGCGCGCTCGACGGGATCGATCCGATTGATTCCCTGCATTGGTTCCACGGATTCAGAAAACGAGCATACCGGAGTCTCCCTTCTGAAGATCCGAGAGCGATCTATGACTTCTATAAGCGTGTATCGTTTGTTCAGATAGATGCGTTCTATCAAGGCGCATGGATCGTATCAAAGAACTGATATTGTTTTTTTTGAGCGGCTTAGCTAAATGCCGGCCGCCAGCAGCCAGCCGCCTCCTTCTTGACACCCACCAGCACTCTCATCTATCCTATGCTAGCAATCGGCATATGAGAGTGCTAATATGGATCAACGGCTAGAAAAGGCTTTAATTTACCTCATTGAGGACTATATCCGTTCGGCCGAACCTGTGAGCTCGCAGGCTCTGGTTCGGAATCATGGCTTGGATGTCAGCTCTGCGACCGTTCGGAACTGGTTTGCGGTTTTGGATGAAGAGGGCTATGTGATCCAGCCTCATACGTCCGCAGGACGCATCCCGTCCGATACGGCGTATGCGTGGTATGCGGATCGGCTGGGCGAGTCCGGCGTTTCTTCAGCGGAACAGGATGCGCTTCAAGCGGCATTGCGTTTGGAAGGAGATGCGGCGTCACGCCTTAAGAGCGTTGCCAAGGCATGCGTGGATCTCACAAAGAACGCCGTGCTCGTTGGAACGAACACGTCCGATACGTACTACACGGGTCTCACGGAACTGTTCAGCCAGCCGGAATTCCGCGATTGGTCGCGCGTCATATCCATGAGCACGGTTCTGGATCAGCTCGATTTTCAATTAAACAACCTTCGTAAAAAAGTGTTTACAACGCCGGAAGTAATGGTCGGCGAGCGGTGTCCCTTCGGGAACGCATGCGGATCCATTCTCATGACCGTTCCCGATCAGTCGCTCCTCGTCATGCTCGGCCCCATTCGCATGGATTACAAAAAAGCGCGCAACGTTTTGCATTACGTATCAGAACATCTATGAGCAATGAAAAGAAGATGAAGAAAATCAACGAAGCTTCCATGAAAGAGCTGGAAGAAAAATGCGAGGAGTATCTGGTGGGATGGAAGAGAGCCAAAGCGGACTATGAAAATTTGATGAAAGAGACGGAGCAGACGAAAAAGGAATTTATGAGCTGGGCGAAAGAGGATTGCCTCCTCCGGCTCCTCCCGGCACTCGACCAGTATGAAGTCGCACTGAGCTTTACGCCGGAGCTGGATCTTAAATCGGAGAAAGATCAAAAAGCGTTCGACAACTGGATGATCGGTCTGGAAGCCGTGCGATCGCTCTGGCAGGAGGCGGCAAAAGACCTGGGATTGAATAAGATTGAAGCAAAAGGAAAGCTTGATCCGGAGATTCACGAAGCTGTTGGCGAGGAGGAGAATGAAGACGTTCCCGCGGGCGAAATCATCAGAGTGATCGTGAACGGCTACAAAATGAACGACAAAGTCATCCGGTGCGCAAAGGTGATCGTGAGCACGTGAACGGGGAACGCCGCTCCCGCCGCAGGCGGACAGGCGCGAGCGACGTACCGGGTGTACGAGAGACAACGGACAACAGACGAAAGACAATAGACATCAAAAGACCTGCAACCTATATATAACCTACAACCTATCCCATATGAGAATCACGCCATGGAAACCCCTCTTAGACAATTTTGACGAGATGGAGCATTTCCTCCAGCCGTACCAATCAATGCACCCGTCGATCGACAGAGGCATCATTCCTCCGGTCGACATCTATGAAAAAGGATCTTCTCTTATCATCGAAACGCCGCTAGCGGGCGTAGATCCGAACATGGTTGAAGTGAGCGTCGAAGGCGACATGCTGACCATTAAAGGAAGCATGGAAAGAAAAACGGAAATTGATGAAGCGAATTATTATCGCAAAGAGGTGCGCAGCGGGACCATGTTCCGGAAAATCCCTCTTCCCGTCCAAGTCCTTGGAGAGAAAGCGGAAGCTTCATTTAACCAAGGAATGCTAAGGATCGATATTCCGAAAGCGAAAGAGGAGGAAAAGAAGACCATTAAGATTAATGTTAAGAAGAGTAGCTAGTATCTCGTATCTGGTATCCGGTATGTAAAAAGTATCGGTTATCAGAATAATTAATACGAGATATTAGATACCAGATACTATATACGAACCATATGCCGAAAATACTTGGAATCGACTTGGGAACAACGAACTCCTGCATGGCCGTCGTCGAAGGGGGCCAGCCCAAAGTGCTCGAGAATGCGGAGGGAAATCGAACCACGCCATCCGTGGTGGCATTTGCGAAGAACGACGAAATTCTCGTTGGCCAACAGGCCAAGCGCCAGGCCGTCGTGAATTCAAAGAACACGTTCTTTTCCGTAAAGCGCCTCATCGGACATCGCTGGGACGACGCGCATCTTCAGGAGGATATCAAGTGGATGCCGTTTGAAATCGTGAAGAAAAACGACGGCGTTCGCCTGAAAACGGAACAGGGAAAGGAATACTCGCCGGAGGAAATTTCCGCCATGGTGCTTCAGAAGATGAAGCGCGACGCGGAAGCGAAGATCGGCGAGAAGATCACGCAGGCCGTCATTACGGTACCGGCGTACTTCAACGACTCCCAGCGGCAGGCTACGAAGGTCGCCGGTGAGATTGCCGGCCTCGAAGTCCTGCGCATCATCAACGAGCCGACGGCAGCCGCGCTCGCGTACGGATTTGATACGAAGAAGGATCAGAAGATCGTCGTGTACGACTTGGGCGGCGGGACGTTTGACGTTTCCGTGCTCGAAGTTGCGTTTGACCCTTCGTCCGATCAGAACACCGTGGAGGTGCGCGCGACGAACGGAGATACGCGGCTCGGCGGCGATGACTTTGATCAGAAGATCATCGCGTGGATTGTGGGAGAATTCAGGAAGTCCGACGACATGGATCTCTCTAAAGACAACATCGCGCTCCAGCGCATCAAGGAGGCAGCGGAAAAAGCGAAAGTTGAGCTGTCTACGGCTTCGGAAACGGAAATTAACCTGCCGTTTATCACGAGCGACCAGGCTGTTCCAAAGCATCTCCTCCTCAAACTGACGCGCGCGAAAATGGAAGAACTCGTGGGGCCGCTTGTTGAGAAGACCCTTGAACCGTGCAAGAAGGCGCTGGAAGACGCGGGCATGAAGCCGGGAGACGTGAACGAAGTCATCCTCGTCGGAGGCATGACGCGCATGCCGCTCGTACAGAAGAAAGTCGAGGAGTTCTTTGGAAAGAAGCCGAATGTGACCGTGAATCCCGATGAAGTCGTTGCCGTCGGAGCCTCCGTGCAAGCGGGAAACCTGCAGGGCGACATCAAAGGCGATCTGCTCCTTCTGGACGTGACGCCGCTCTCTTTGGGACTCGAGACGCTCGGAAGCGTATTCACCAAACTCATTGAACGGAACACCACGATCCCGACATCCAAGAGTCAGATTTTCTCCACGGCAGCGGACAGCCAGCCGAGCGTGGAGATTCACGTGCTCCAGGGAGAGCGCGAGATGGCCGCGGACAACCGTTCGCTCGGACGGTTCATGCTCACGGGTCTGCCGCCGGCGCCGCGCGGCGTTCCGCAGATCGAAGTAACGTTCGACATCGACGCGAACGGCATTCTGAACGTGAAGGCGCAGGATAAGGCGACCGGAAAGGAACAGACGATCACAATCACCGCGTCCACGAACTTGTCGGACGAAGAGGTTGAACGGATGAAGAAGGAAGCGGAAGCGAATGCCGAAGCGGACAAGAAGCGCCGTGAATCCATTGAAGCGAAGAACATGGGAGAGACCATGGTGTATACAACGGAAAAGATGCTGAACGAAGCCGGGGACAAGATATCCGCGGAAGACAAGAAGCCGGTTGAGGATAACCTTCAGGTTTTGAAAGATGCATTGAAGAAAGAAGACGTGGAAGAAATCAAGAAAGCCGCTGATGAACTTGCGACGGTTGCGCAAAAAGTCGGCGCGGCCATGTACCAGCAACAGCAAGCAGACCAGACATCGGAGAAGGCCTCGACGGATCAACAGGAATCTGCTCAAGAGAAGGCTGAGGATAAACAGGGCCCGATTGAAGGCGATTTTTCCCAGAAAAACGACTAATCATCCGTCAGCTGATCATGAAAAAAGGAGGTACAATAGAGACGTATGATTAAGAAAACGACGAAGAAGTCGAGAGGGAAGGGTTTGGGAAAGAAACAGCCTTTAAAAGAAGGGAAATCGAAAAAGGGAATACGGAATGCGAAAGATGGAATGCGGAAGATGGAAAAGGGGGAAAGGAAATCAGCGAAACGGAATGTCGGCCGCATACCCGTTCCGGTTCGCGTCGTGAAAAGCGCTGTAAGCAACAAAGCGAAGAGCGCGCCTTCCACGTCGTTTTTTCCGTATGGCATCGTAAAGCATGATGATCTGAAGTGGCATAAGCAAAGATTTCAAAAGCTCGTAAAGAAGGTGCCGGAATCGGAGCGTGCGGGAATTGAGAAGGCGTACACGTTTTCGGAAGAACGCCACGCAAAGCTAAAGCGTTATGACGGGACGCTCTACATTATCCATCCGATACGCATGGCGAACATCATCATTGATGAATGGAACATGACGGACCCGACGCTCATTACGGCCGCACTCCTCCATGATGTCGTGGAAGATACGCAGACGACGATCAAGGAGGTAAAAGACGCGTTTGGCGCGGATGTCGGCAAGCTCGTTGACGGCATAACCATGTGGAAGGGCAGTGAGACGCCCGAGGTCTACCTGAAACGCGTCACGCGAGGACCGGAGCTGCTGCGCGTCATCAAATGCGCGGATACGCTCGACAACCTCCGCTCCTGGCACGAGTGCGCTGATGACATCGCGGACAAGTTTCCGCGCTGGTGGAGGCAAGCGAAGGATTACATTATCCCCATGGCGCATAAGACGCTGAAGAAAGCCGAGCACCAGATCAACGACATCGTCGAAGACGACTGGTACCTCAAACGGGCGAACATGGTTTAAATACGGTATGCAAACGAATGCGTTTACGAAAGACGGGATTGTTGCAATTATTGCAAGTCTTTTGATTATCGCGGGTGCCATTTACTGGTTCATGAACTTCGGACCGAGCGCGGACCGGATCGAACGGCAGAACGAGACTCCGATCGGCTATGCAACGGAAGATGAATTCCCGGACGTGAATGTTGCTTCCGGCGAAGAGATCGAGCGTGCGCTCGTCGATGCATTTAAGGCGGGAAGGCTGTTGGAAATCCTGAGCATCGACATTCCGGATACGAACGGGGATGCGCTCGTTCTGGCCGCACCGACATTGAGCGGCGCTGAAGAAGCCGTTGATTGCGGAATACGTTCCCACAAATTTTGCGCGCTTTTTCGTAAGAGCCCTGACGACGACAGGATCCTCTTATGGGGCAATAAGCTGGCGGGCTTCGCCGGCGTGGAACGGTTCATTGATTCGAACCACGTCATTATCGCAACGGCGTGGAGCATGTTGAATTTTACGTCCATCGAACGGCAAGAGCTCAACCTTGAGAATGGGGAGCTTCTTCCCAAACTGCTCATCGAACTGGATGAAGGAGATGATTTTGGAGAGATGCAGGTCCGCGGACATGGAGACGACGTCTCCCTATGGATTGAAGGGAGCTACGATCGGGGCCGCGTCGTTCCGGAGCGCATCGTGGTGCGGAATGCGGCGAATCATGACGAAATCTATCAAGAGATGGATCGTGAAGCGGTCGCGCATTTCGCGGAAAGCGTTGCGGCGTCCGAAGAACCGATACAACCGATATTCGTTCTCCCGTCCGATACGGACATGGAAACGCTCATCATCAGCATCGAGCTCTATGGAGAGCCGTATGCGTTTGATTTAAATACGCGCGAGATTCTGCCGCTGCAGGAGGAATCTCACGATGAATCGTAGTATGCCGAGAGACTACTACGACATCCTCGGCCTTGGTCGAGGAGCGAGCCAAGATGAAATTAAAAAGGCTTTTCGGAAGAAGGCGCATGAGCTCCACCCGGATAAGGGCGGAGATGAAAAGCTGTTTAAGGAAGTGAACGAGGCGTATCAAATCCTCGGCGACCAAAAGAAGCGTGCGACGTATGACCAGTTCGGGCATGCCGCGTTTCAGGGCGGCGCGGGGGGAGCGGGCGGATTCGGAGGCTTCGGCGGATTCGGCCAGCAAGGGGTGAATATCAACATGGATGATTTGGGAGATTTGGGAGATGTACTCGGAAGCATGTTCGGCTTCGGTGGAGGAGGTTCCGGGAGAAAGCGCCAGAAGAAAGGCAGGGACGTTGAGACGGCTTTGAATATCGGTTTCATGGAGGCGTTTCAGGGCGTGAATAAGGATATTCCGCTTCGCATTCAAACGACGTGCGAATCATGCGGTGGAAGCGGCGCGCAGAAAGACGCGAACACGGTGACGTGCGCGGAATGCAAGGGACAGGGGAGCGTCGTTCGCGCGCAGAGGACGCCGTTCGGGACGTTTCAACACTCCTCCGTTTGTACATCATGCAACGGAAAGGGCTCCAAGCCGGATAAGATTTGTACGGCGTGCAACGGCCTGGGCGTGAGCGTTCAGACGAAGACGATCCGGATTCAGATCCCGCCGGGCATTGATAATGGAGAAACGATCCGATTATCCGGGAGCGGGGAGGTCGCGCCGCACGGAGGGGCGGCCGGCGATCTCTACGTGAACGTTCGCGTAACGAAGCATCCGTTGTTTGAACGGCGCGGGAACGATATCCTAAGCGATGCGTACGTACCGATCACGGCGTTCGCGCTCGGAGGCAAGGTGGAAATAGAAACGGTGGAAGGGATGGTTGACCTCAACGTTCCATCCGGAACGCAATCGGGAACCGTGTTCAAATTGAGAGGGAAGGGGTTCCCGTACCTCCATGGACGCGGGAGGGGCGATCACCTCGTCACGATCCATCCGAACGTTCCGAAGAATCTTTCAAGAGAGCAGAAGCGGCTCCTGGAGGATTTGAAATTATCAGGACTCTGAGGGCTGATAAGGTGTCTATCATCTATCGTCTATTGTCTCCTGATCTTAGGATGTTCGTCAGAGGACAATAGACAACGGACAATAGACGATAGACTCTAAAAAGGAATGGACTTCCCCGCGTTCTACGACAAGCACGTTGGTCGAATATACAAATTCGTTTTTTTTCGCGTTGGAGGAAGCAAAGAGAAGGCGGAAGATTTGACGCAGGATATTTTCATGAAAGCGTTTGAGGCGTTCGATCGCTACGATCCGAAGATCAGCGCATCCGCCTGGATCTACACGATTGCGAGGAACCACATCATCAACATGGCTTCCAAAGACCGTGCTCACACGGATATCGATGAGGTGGAGTTCAAGATTGCCAGCGACGGGGAGCATCTCGCGGAACGCGCGTACGACGAAGGACGCGTTCTCGAAGCCCTGAAGTCCCTTCCGGATGATGAGGCGGAGTTGGTTCGGATGAAGTACCTGGAGGGATGGAAGTATCGGGAAATTGAGGAAATTATGAGCAAAAGCTCCGGAGCCCTGAGGGTTCAGATGAGCAGGATCTTAAAGAAGCTCCAAAAGATCCTGAAACAAAAATAGGCGAGTTTTGTATACAAGTGCGTACCTATGAATATCAGAACAACATACAGGCTCCGAAAGCTGAGCGCGCGCGGGAACATTGACCGCCGTTTCAGGATTGCGCTGAAAAAGCGTCTTTTGGCTCAGAAGGATGTCGTTAAATCGCCTCATCGCTGGCTAAAACCGCTTGCGG
Organism: uncultured Gammaproteobacteria bacterium; assembly: GCA_964392485.1. GTDB lineage: Bacteria > Patescibacteriota > Patescibacteriia > 2-12-FULL-60-25 > 2-12-FULL-60-25 > 2-12-FULL-60-25. The sequence goes on from CAYMPS010000032.1 coordinate 13,613, forward strand.
TCGGGATGACGACGCTGTTGGTATTCGGCATGGCAACCGGAGCGTACGCATACGGGTCCAAGAGCGTTTTGCCGGATCATCCGCTCTACGGCGTTCGTGCACAGATCGAACGCGTGGAATCCGCGATCGTTTCCGGGAATCCGCAGAA
>CAYMPS010000033.1:0-13413 GCA_964392485.1 uncultured Gammaproteobacteria bacterium
CCCGAACGAGCGAGCATGACACAAAACTGACGGATTGTCAAGTGTAAATGGCATGTCTTAGTCGTAATATACAGGAAAAACAGGGGGATGTGTCTAAAAAGTCGTACAGTCGTGAAGTCCTTTTTTAGAAAACTCTGCGACTCTACGACTTCACGACTGTACGACTTCACGACTTCTTCTCAAGCATGACGATCCTCCGTGCAACCTTCTGCCCCTGCCGGTGGTAGATGAGCGGAGCGTTGCTCTCATCCCATCCTTCGAGCGGATTGATCATTCGGTATCCCAGGCGTTCCACGTCTGCATCCAGTCGTACGAGCGCTGTACCGCCGTCCGTTTTGAACGACGGCCAGATAATCACGAGCCGCGCGTTCTCGTTAAGAAGCGGATGGAACTCCTTGAGGGTTGTCCTCCAAAGATCCGTTATCTCGTCGCGGTTCTTTTCGATCACGGCCTTTGATTCGCTTCCTCTGAGCGGGGGGCCGAGCGAGCCTTCCGTGACGACCGCATGAACGCTTTGCGGCTTGAGCCGTTTTGAAATCGTTCTCGCATCCGAAGCGAATACGCTGAACCGATCCGTATCCGTCTTTTTGAGAATGTTTTTCTTTACGAGCCACGCATTGTTCTTCTTCGTCGACGTAATCTGCCGCGGATCGTCGTCGCTTCCGATGATCTGCTTTGCCGGCGTCGCGAGCGCCGCTTCCATCAATACCGTTCCGCTTCCGCAGAACGGATCGAGGATCACATTGCTCTTTTCCACCCGCGCGAGATTCACCATGATGCGCGCGAGCTTCGGCGGGAGCATGCCGGCCTTATCGTCTCGGATCGGACGTCCGTAGTCGCGTTCGCTCCATGCGTCCGCGTTTTGCACGTGCGTGGTCAATCCGATGAATGCGCTCGTCCCGTCCACGAACACGACGAAGTCATAGCCTTGATCCGTGAGGTTCAATTTGGCCACGGCCGCCGGGGAGAGCAATGAGGAGTCTTTCCCCGTCACCCATCGGCTTCGCACGTTTTTCGCTTTCAGCGCTTTCTTCATTTGGAGCGGGAGGCGATTGAGTTTCGTCTTCGCGCCTTTGCTTCCGCCGATCACGCTGAAGCCGAAGATGATTTGATCCGCGCGCGGATGTTCATCGACGATCTTCAGCAGGTGTTCAACGGAGAGCGCGTCAATCGAAACTTCCTTCATGATGTCTCCGAGCTTCACGGTTCCGCCCAGCCGGTCCATGAGCTCCGTTCCGTTCCATTCCGCATCATGAACCATCGCTCCGTTGCTCACGAGCGTTGGAGGTGCGAGCGACGGTTTGATCGCTTTGAGCTCCGCAAGCGAGAGCCGCGGGTGCGCGCCGAAGATGAGAAAATGGTTCATGGATGGAGATGATAAGCGGCTTATAACCTGAATATAGCTATTTTTAGCGAAAAATACCACCCTGGTAACTTGACGGTGCTTATGATGTATGATGAAGTTGGCTATTCCCATGAGAGGTGGGAATCCATACGCATCTTGGACAGTTGAACAGAGAGAGAAAGAGAGAAGAACAATGACCATCAAACGCATGATCATGGCGTTCCTCGCGTTCATCATTCTGATGTTCGCGGTCAACGGAACGGCAAACGCCCAAGGCAACAAAGCCAAAGAGGGCAAGAACTTCGACATCGTGAAAGGGCCCAATCCGGCATGGACGTACGTCAAGGTCCACGAGACGGCGAATATCGATATGCTGAGTCTCGCGACGCTGTTCGATACGGACATGCAGAGCATCCGCCAGGATAATCCGCACAAGACGTTTCCGCTCTGTCGCAGGATTCGGGAGGACGGAAGCGTTCAATGCTCGGGGCTTTACTTCAAGGATGGTCTGAGCGAAAAGCAGATTGTCGCGCAGCGTGCATCAAATGCACCGTGGAAGAATTGCCCGGAAGCGGATCAGTACGTTGCTGCCGTTCCGGGCGAGACCTTGGTTCTGAAGGGCGTGAAGTACATGAGCTATAGCCAAACGCAGGCGAAGCTTAAGGAGCTTCAAGCATGCACGGACGCATCCTGTGCGCTCAGTGCGGCAAAGTCCCTTACGCCAAAGGTGGACTGGAGCAAGGCGGGACCGCAAACGGTGCCCGTGAACCTCATGTCTACGCCTTCGACGCCGCCTGAAGCCGACAAGAAACAAGAAACAGTCGTTCCTGCGGCCGTACCGCCTGCGAGCAACGCCGAGGTTAAGGGATCTGATGCAGCGCCTCCACCGCCTCCGTCCAAGACGGACTGGCCGTTCTGGCTCATGGCCGTGCTCGTTCTCTTGCTCGGAGTACTCCTCATCGTTCAGACGTGGAGACTCGGAAACGCAAGAGCGACGCTCGCGGCGATCCAATCGGACGAATCGGAGGCGCAGCAGTCTCAGGATGAGTCAGAAGCGAAAGAACTTCAGAGTAAGAATGAGGAGTTGCGAGAGAAGTTCAGGGCAAAGACCGCCGCGCTTCGTGAAGCGAATGCGACGATCGAGGACCTTCGGCAGAGCATCGCTTCTCATATTAACGATGTGCGCATGGCGCTCTTTGGGAAGTCCTATTCCGTCAGAGGCGACGAACACGAAAGCGCTCTCGAAGAGTTCGGCAACATCATCAAAAACATGGCTCACGGCATGCGCCGGGCGCGCAAAGAGCTTCTGCAGGCGATGAGGCCGAATGAAACGCCTGAAGAGGCGTATCTGACGAGGCGGTTCATGAAAGGGTTGCACACGTCGGTCGTTGCATTCCGCAATGAGCAGACCGCTGCTCTCGAAGCCGCGATTGCCGCAGAACGGCAAGCGGAGCAGGGGTCGGAATCGCTGGCTCTCGGCGTGCGCGTTCTGTTGAACGAGCTCCCGGGAGAAAACGGAGAATCGAACGCTTCCGCGGACGATTCATCTTCGTTGATCAGCGCGCTCCGCGCATGCCTCATTCGCCTTTCCTCACAGTATCAAGAACTGTGCGGCCGGGCGCTTGAGATCGTAACCGGTGAAGGACGGCGCACGCAGCGCAGGCTGTTCGATGTGAGCGTCCTGCAGGATCTCGTCAACGCGCTTCAAACCGCGCAAGACGAGATTCAGAGCGAGCTCGCGTCTGACGGATCGGAGTCCGATCTTCCGGTACCACTCGCGGAGTGCGTGAGCACGGTGCTCGCCTCGGACCGCAAGAAGACGGAGACCATCGAACGGTATCGTCGGGATATCAACCGACAAGAGGTATTGATCGCGCAGCTTCGGAGCGAGGTCGAATCTCTCGAATGCAATGACGAACGTTCAGGCGTTCATAGGGGCATGCTCGGTGGCGCGATTGACCCGCGGTCCGGAACCACAATGGCTCCGCCTCCGATGGGATCGAGCGTGCCGCCGCCGGACATGGATACGCGTGATGCGCAGCGCGTGACGCTGTTCAGATCGCTTGCCGGATGGCTCGGTGCGAATCGGGATCATGTCATCATTCCGCTCGAACACGCCAGTGAAGTGGGAATCATCGTGAGGCTCCATCAGATCCTTACGCAGAGGAAGTTCCATGTTGCGGTTTCCGACAAGAGGACGGTTACGTTCTCGGTGAGCAGTCTCATGGAGGATCCGCAGACGTGGAATATCCTACAATCCTGCGGCGCAGGAGTCGTGACGTGATACGCGATGAGGTTCGTTCGTGAGAATGGACCGTTCCACCGCGCGTGGATAAACAACCTCTCTTTCTCTCTCTCCGGGGCCCCGCTTAACGGGGTCCCGTCCACCGCGCGTGGATAAAGCAATCCCTCTCTCTTCTTTGGGGGCCCCGTTTAACGGGGTCCCGTCTGCCGCGAGCAGACAAATCATACGCACTTTCCCAACAGAGAACGCCCCGACTTCATTCCTCGAAGTTTCGCGGGCGTTTTTTGATTCGGGCGGGGAGCGGAGAGGGCATATCTCTCCCAATGCCTCTTGTCTTTGTTCGCCCCGTTGTTCGCGGGACAAGATGTCCGATATGATTGACTTTTTTGGCATTTTCCTGTCATGTAGTGATACGTCCTCTTATGAAAAGACGGACTTCCTTACGTACGTTTACAATTGCATCACGGAGGGATAGATCATGGCTGTACAACACGTTCAACGACGACTGTTCCACAGGCGTCTGTTCCACCCATCCGTCGCGGCCATCGCGACGGTGATCCTCGCACTTCTCGCTTTCCTGGGCACGGCGCACGCGGGTCAGGGCCGTCCGGTCTCCGGACGCGACTACGTGCGTCAGGGATCCGGGGATGGAACCAGCATCCGTATCTGGATCAAGCCCGAGGCGCGCATCTATGCACCCGGGCTGGCCGAGGTCTTCCGGACAACGGTCAAAACAATTCGCGCGTTGAATCCGGAGCAGACGGTCGCGCTCTGCTACGATCCGAAACGGCGCAAGCCCGTCCAATCGAAAGCGGTCACGAAGGATCCAAAGACACGCGCGACCAATGAGATTTGGGAAGGCTGTGCCGAAGAGAACCAATGGATCTACGTATTCCCGGGGTCTGTTCTGACCTTGCCGGATCCCATGGCGAAGATCATGGAAGAGAAGCTCGCGGCTGAGGACGAGACTCCGGCTCCGGCGAAGGGATCCAAGGAGCCTTCGTCGGAGAAGCGGGTCGAACCCGACGCTCCTTTACCGGCTCCATCGCCGCCCGCGATCGTTCCGCCCGCGCCGCCCGTTGTTGCAGAGCGGCCGAGCGATGACGGCCGATCGTTTAAGGAGAAGCTTCTTGCCGCGAACGCGCTCACCGTAGGTTTCAAACGGGAGAACGACAGACTCAACCGTCTGACCGCGCAAGCCGAGGAGCGTCTGGATACGATCAAGGGCTTACTCAGAGACAAGGAGGGTGAGATCGCGAACCTTCGGGCGAACGTGATTCCGACAGGAACGCGCTACCTGTTTCTCACGGCCATGCTCGTCCTCATGGCGGGCCTGGTCTTCACGAGCTTCAAGCTGCGCACGAGCCGCATTGAGATCGCGTCTTTGAAGGAAGAAGCCGAATCCATGAAGGATCGCGTCGCGCAGCTCAATGAAAATCTCGAGTGCGCGAATCTGGCAAGAAAAAACGCGGAACACGGCCATGCCGCTTCCGATCGCGCGTGCATCAAGCTGGAAGGGGATATGGTTCAAGCGAGACGGATCGGGACCGAGCGGCGGGCCCGAATTCTGGAGCTTGAGGCTGCTGAAAGCAGACGTTCCGCGGATTCCGAGGCGGAGCGTGTTTCGCACCGGAACGCGGAGCGTGCGCTTAAGGCGGAGCGTGAGCGGCTCAGTCAAGAGAATACTGAACTCTGGGAAGAAGCGGACAAACTCAACGGCGCGAACATAGGCCTTCGGGCAGATGTCGAGCGTCTTCAAAGTGAAGTCGAAGCCAAGGAACGAGATCTCCGCAACCTCAGATTTCAAGCCGCGATCCGTCAGGAAGCCATTGAGGATGACGCGAGAGCCGTCTCCGAACTTCCCGGTCCCACCGAGGGCGATCAGAGGCTCAGCGAACTCGCTTCGCGCTTATCCGAGGAAGAGGAAGCGCCTCCGGTCGAAGAAGGCTCTCCGTTCGAAGAGGCCGTTCGTTCGGCGACGCGCACGGCGGACGAACTACTCGGCACTCAAGGAGATGAAGAGGAACCGTGTCCGGCAACCGTGGCCGGTGTTGCGCCCCCGGGCGATCTTCCGGTCGAACCCAGGGCCAATGAGCGGCCTCGCGTACCCACCCTGCCGCAAGGGATGCGCCACATGGCGGACTTGCTCCTTCCGGGGAGCGGGCATCGCAATGTCTTCTTCGATGCCGCGGAAGCCATCTGCGAAGCCGCGGCGCACGTTGGCGGCGTGAAGATAATCAAGCGGGGAGAGATCTCGTCGCTTAACAAATTAGCGAAGCTCTGGTTCGAAGTGGATACTCCAAACGAAGGAGTGAAACCCGTTCGCATCCAAGACTTCGCCGATGACGCGAGGGTTCTCACATTCCACCCGGTCGAAACGTGATTCTTCAGGGGAGGCGAGATGCTTTCCCGTTCGCCGCGCGCGAGCAAACAATCCTCCGCACTCTTATCGGGTTCCTGCCGGACGGCAGGATCCTTCTCGCCGCGCGCGAGCAAATACTCCGTGATGCAAAACTCGAAGCGCCTCTTAAGGGATATCTCCCCTCAGAGGCGCTTTGTTTTTAGCCGGTAGCGAGTCGCGAGTAGCCGGTAGGCCTTTCGTCGATCATTTTTGCCAACAGGCGCTTACCGGCCACTCGCTACCGCTTCTCTTGACAACCATACTGTTCCATACTACCCTCCTAGCCACCTTACATAACTTACTAACCCATCAGTCGGCCAAGTCGCATGTAACGCGATGCCTCGATATCATCGTCGATTCAGAACGGATCACGATGAAGCGGGGACGTACTGACAGGTATGAACGATTACGAACTCATGTATATCGTTCCGACATCCTACACGGATGAAGAACTCGGAACGATTGAGAAAAACGTTGCTGAGATTTTTACGAAATTTCAGGCAACGATCACAAAGACCGTCCGGCTGGGCAAGCTTCGTTTTGCCTATCCCATCAAGCACGAGCAGTATGGCCATTACATCCTCGTGCGGTTTCAGGCGGAACCCGCGAGCGTCGCTTCCATCAATGAAGGGCTCCGCATGAACCAGAAGGAAGTTCTTCGCCATATCATCGTGACGGCGGAAGACGTGGCAGAAGAGGTGTACAATCTGGTTCAGTTCCAGGAGGTGCACGTAGATATGACGGATCGCCGCCGCCGCCCGGCGCAGAAAACGGAAAAGTCTTCGGAGGACAAAGAGAAGCGGGAAAAGGAACTCAAGGAAGGTGTTGCCGCAATCGAAGAAGGAGCGCCGATGGAAGACAAGAAGTCGGAGCAGGAGGGGATTGAAACGCTCTCCGCCGAAGATCTTCAGAAGAAGATTGACGAAGCCCTCGAAGATAAGGCGTAAATTAGCGGAATAGTTATCCCTTGACAGGGGAGCTGTACGTGTCACGCTAAAAGCATCCCCCTTCTTATCCAACGAGTAACCTAAAAGCTATATGATGAGCCTCAATCGTGCCCAAATCATCGGAAACGTAACGCGCGACCCGGAAGTCCGAACGACGACCAGCGGTCAGAGCGTTGCGAACTTCTCCGTTGCAACGAATACGTCATGGACGGATGCGCAAGGACAGAAACAGGAGCGCACCGAGTTCCACAATATCGTCGCATGGGGGAAACTCGGCGAAATTTGCGGCCAGTACCTCGCAAAAGGACGGAGGGTGTACGTCGAAGGACGCCTCCAGACGCGAGACTGGGAAACGCAGGAAGGGCAGAAGCGCCAGCGAACCGAAATCATCGCAGATAACGTGATCATGCTCGATCGACCACCGGGCTCTTCCGGTCAGGGTATGACCGAAGAACCTGTCACCGCCACCGCCCCGGCAGCCGCCGGGGCCCCGGTGGCCGCGGCCGCCGTTGAGAAGACCATGGGCGAAGAGGAAATCAAAGTTGAAGACATCCCATTCTAGGCGGCGAGCAGCTAGCGGCTGGCAATTGGCTAACTTGATTGAAGTAGCCAGCTGCCAGCTGCCAAAAGCCAGCAGCCAACTAAGCCATCACCAAGGTCGTTCGACGGATTGTAACGGATCCGCCGCTCGGACCCTCGTGATCCCCAATTATGGCAACACTCAGAAAGCCAAAGAAGAAGATCGATCGCCAGTGCTACTTTTGCAAAGTGAATGCGAAGACGATCGATTATAAAGATACGGACACGCTCCGAAGGTACCTCTCAAGTTTCGGAAAAATCGTACCGCGCAAGCGAAGCGGCGTATGCCAGTGGCACCAGCGCAAGCTCGCGAACGCCATCAAACGTGCAAGATTCATGGCTCTCCTGCCGTATCTCGTACGGTAACAAATGATAATTCCCCGGCAGTGATCCGGGGTTTGTCTTTAAAAACTACTGAGCCATTGTTCCATGGCTCCATTGTTTCATTGTTATGCATAAGAATTATCTCCAATTGAAGAATATTGATGCATATCGTATCGCATTGAATATCGCACAAAGTGTTTGGAAGCTTGTAGTACAGTGGGATCATTTCTCTCGAGATACCCTGGGGAAACAATTCGTGAGATCAGCTGACTCAATATCGGCAAATATTGCAGAGGGATTTGGTAGGTACTCAAAAAAGGATAAAATACATTTTTATAGATACGCCTTTGGATCAATGAAAGAGTTCATGGATTGGTTGTTAAAGGCTAAATTTCGAGGAAAAGTATCAGAAGATGATTACAGAGAACTCATGAGACAATTTAATATATTACCTCGCGAAATTTATTCTCTTATTCATTTTACGAATATGCGTTTAAAGATATAACAACGGAGCAATGGAACAATGGAACCATATTTTATGGATATTAATAACCTTTTAATGAGATCACGGATCATCAAGGCGATCCGATCGTTCTTTGACGACCGCGGATACACGGAGGTCCACACGCCGCGCCTCGTCGGACTTCCGGGCCAGGAGCCTCACCTCGATCCCTTCTGGACGACGGTTAGAGAGCCAGCCGCCAGCCGCCAACTGCCGGCCGCCTTAATCACAAGTCCCGAGTACGCCATGAAGCGCCTCCTCGCCGCCGGCATGGATAAGATCTACGATCTCGGCCCCTGCTTCCGGAACAACGAACCGTGGGACGGCACGCACGATCCGGAGTTTCTCCTCCTCGAGTGGTACCGAAAGGATGCCAATCTCCAATCCCTCATGGATGAGACCGAGGAAATGGTACGATCGGTCATCAAGGCGATACCAGATACCAGATACCAGCTACCAGCTACATTCCGCCGCATGACCGTGGTCGAAGCGTGGAAGGAGTATTTGGACGTCGATCTCGTCCCGCTGCTCGGAGACCGTGAGGCGATCGCGAACCTGGCGCACGATCTCGATCAGACGGTTGAGGACCGGGACATGTGGGATGACATCTATTTCAAAATTTTTCTCACAGCGATTGAGCCGAAGGTCGCGGAAGAGCCGACGTTCCTGTACCGCTACCCCGCGTCCATGGCCGCCCTCGCCCGTCGATCAACGGATGACGATCGATTCGCCGACCGGGTCGAGTTGTATATTGGAGGATTGGAACTCGCGAATGGCTTCGCAGAGCTTTCCGATCCTGATGAGCAGCGAAAGCGGTTCGAAGAAGAGCGCGCGCTCCGTCGTTCGCTCAAAAAAGACGTTTGGCCGATTGATGAAAAGTTCCTCGCGGACCTTCCGAAGATGGGACAGGCGGCCGGTATGGCATTCGGCGTTGATCGATTCGTCATGCTCCTCTCCGGTGCGGCGTCCATCAACGACGTGGTTCCGTTTTCCGCACGTGAGCGTTTTGAATAAAGAGCTCTGAGCATGTGAATTCCCCTCATTGTTCAGAGCTTTTTTGAATGCTAAACTGTGTTTCAGCATGTATATGCATAGAAGCGGCCTCTTTTGGATTAAAACGGCAAGCCTCGTTTTTGTATTTGCATTGATTTCAATCCTTTTCACTTCTCCCGTTCTCGCCCAATCCCTTCAGGATGATTCATGTTCCTTGGAGGTCGGAACCCCGTACCGCACCCAAAGCATCTCAACGGTCTTCGTTGTCACGGAAGACTGCCAGAAGCGCCCCATCTTCAATCCCGATGTGTACTTCTCTCACTTCACCTCATGGGATGAAGTCACGTTTGTTGCATCATCAGAGCTCGATCTCGTTCCCGACCATCCCCTGAACTTCCTTCCCTGGGGCCCTCTCCGAACTTTTGGCAACGGCTCCCTCATCAAGATCGTTTCCGATCCTCGCGTCTACCTCATCCAGAACGGACGGGCATACCCCATTGAATCTGAAGAGGCATTCCTATCAATAGGCTATGCCTTCAATCAGATCGAGGACGTGACGGAAGACGTCCTGTCTTCTTTCTTAACCGCAACCACCATCATCCGAGGCCCGGAGGATGTTCCCGCAGGCCTCATCTTTAAGTACCCCGACGATCCGAGCGTATACATCCTTGTGGAAGAGGATGGAGAGCTGACCAAGCGCCACATCGAGACCATGGAGGAGCTCGAATCCCTGTATCGCGGGGACCGCCTCGCCATCCTCCCGACGACGAGCGTCTTTGCGAATTCCGCAGGGAGCAGCGTCTCTTCAGTTCCTACGACCGTCATCAAGAACTTCTATCCCAGCATTCCCGCCACGCCGACGACTGAAGACAGCACCCCCGCTTCGGATACCACTGCCCCCGTCATTTCCTCGGTTGCCTCATCAACGGGAGAAACCACGGCCACCATCACCTGGACCACGGATGAATCTTCTACATCCACGGTCGAATACGGGGAAACGGACGATTATGGCAGTACCACCTCAAGCGTCGCTCTCACGACAGATCACTCCATCGTCATTGAGAGCCTCACGGCGGATACCACGTACCACTTCCGCGTCTCTTCCCAGGATGCCTCAGGGAATGTTGGGACCTCCGGTGACTACACCTTCCTCACAACGGCAGATACCACGGCTCCCGTCATCTCCTCGGTCGCCTCATCAACGGGAGAAACCACGGCCACCATCACCTGGACGACCAATGAATCATCCACTTCCACCGTGGAGTATGGCACAACCGATAGCTATGGCAGTACCACCTCAAGCGTCGCTTTCACAACGAGCCACTCCATCGCCATTGAGAGCCTGACGGCTGACACCGTCTACCACTTCCGCGTGTCATCAAGCGATGATGACGGGAACAGGGCAACGTCCACGGACTATACTTTCCTCACAACGGCAGATGTCACAGCTCCCGTCATCTCCTCCGTTGCCTCCTCAACAGGAGAGACCACGGCCACCATCACCTGGACGACCAATGAATCATCTACCTCCACCGTGGAGTATGGAACGACTGATAGCTATGGAAGCACGAGCTCCAGCGTCGCATTCACAACGAGCCACTCCATCGTCATTGAGAGCCTCACTGCCGCAACCACCTACCACTTCCGTGTTTCTTCAAGCGATGATGACGGGAACAGGGCAACGTCGACGGACTACACCTTTGCGACGTTGGATCTGGATGCGCCCATCATTTCCTCTGTTGCCACGTCAACAGACGGAGGGACGGGCGCGACGATTACGTGGACGACCGATGAGATAGCCACCTCAACCGTCGAGTACGGAACAACGGACAGCTACGGCAGTACCTCGTCATCCGTCGCATTTACGACATCGCATTCGATAACGCTTGCCGATCTCACGCCGAACGTGACGTACCATTTCCGCGTTTCCTCGAAGGACGCATCCGGAAACACGGCAACGTCTACGGACTACACGTTTATTGTGGACGAGATCATTTTTGAGGCGACGAATTCAACCTTTACCGCGTATATCAACGTGAATGCCGGCGCGACGGTGCTATGGACGTATGCCGACGGCACGACGTCGAATTCGGCGACAACGACGAAAGATTACGGAACGGAAGCGACCCGTCTGACTCGCCTTAAGGTCACGCCGTGGGAAGCCCTGCGGGTTATTGATGTGGGCTATGACGCGGGGGATGGCGGACCGTCGAGCATCGCGCTTCTTGCCGAACAAGGCGTGACATCGATTTCCGGACTGGAGAACGTTGCGCCGTACCTTGAAAAGATCGCCGCATCGAACAACCCGATTACATCGCTCGATCTTAGCGATTTCGTTCAGCTTACGCACATTGAATGCTATCACTGTACCGCCATGACGTCCGTTGATTTGAGCAATACGCCGTCGCTGATACGGGCAAACTTCTATGATAACGATCTCGCTTCGCTCGATCTTTCCGAGAGTCCGGCTTTGGAAGACCTGCGCGGCGCATTGAATGCGTATACCTCTATTACGTGGGGCGCCACGGGAGATTACGTTTGGCATATCGACGTCCGCGAAAATCCGCAGATGACGAGCAACCTTCCCGATTTTTCGCAGTTTCCTCTGCTTAGGGATCTATACACCGGGAGCGCTAACCAGTCCGGAGCGCTGGATACAACGTCCAATACGGAACTCGTATCGCTTCTGGCTTACGGTAATTCATATACGTCAGCGGACGTTTCGAACAGTTTCTCCACCGGTAGCTACAAGACGGTGAATCTAAACAGCAATGATCTTACGAGCTTCACGTTTAATAACGATTCGGGACTTAGGACGATTTTCCTCAATGACAATGAATTCAGCCAAGTCGCTATTGACGGCATTCTCACGACGCTGAACGCGTACGCAACGGAAAACGGGGGGATCTATTTAAATAATAACAGCGCTCCGTCGTCCATCGGCGTTGCCGCGGCCGCCGCGCTGACGGATCGTGGCTGGACTGTTGAGGTCGAAAGCGGCCCGGATGTCACAGATCCTGTTATCTCTTCGGTTGCTTCCTCCACCGGAGAGACCACAGCAACGATCACCTGGACTACGGACGAGAACGCCACATCCACGGTCGAGTACGGGGAAACCGACAGCTACGGCAGTACCTCGTCGAGTGTCGCCCTAACAACCTCGCACTCCATCGTTATCGACAGCCTCACAGCCGCAACCACGTACCACTTCCGCGTATCCTCGCAGGATGAGGGAGGGAACGTGGCGACCTCTACGGACTATACGTTTGAGACGACCGGAACTCCGGATACCACGGCTCCCGTCATCTCCTCCGTCGCTTCATCAACGGGAGAGACCACGGCCACCATCACGTGGACCACGGATGAGAGCGCCACCTCCACGGTCGAGTACGGGGAAACCGACAGCTACGGCAGTACCAGCTCCAGCGTCGCATTCACCACGGACCATTCCATCGTCATCGAGAGCCTCACGCCCGAAACGGTCTACCACTTCCGCGTGAGTTCGCAGGACGAGAGCGGGAACGTGGCGACCTCTACGGACTATACGTTTGAGACGGATCCGAACTCCGACTTCACGGCTCCGGTCATCTCTTCGGTTGCTTCCTCCACCACGGATATAACGGCCACCATCACGTGGACCACGGATGAGAGCGCCACCTCCACGGTCGAGTACGGGGAAACCGACAGCTACGGCAGTAGCAGCTCGAGCGTCGCATTCACTACGGACCATTCCATCCTCATCGAGAGCCTCACGGTTGACACCGTCTACCACTTCCGCGTGAGTTCGCAGGACGAGAGCGGGAACGTGGCCACGTCTACGGACTATACGTTTGCCACTACAGCTGATAGTGCAGCCCCCGTCATCTCCTCAGTCGCTTCTTCCACGAGCGATGGGTGGGCTTTGATCACCTGGACCACGGATGAGAATGCCACGTCCACGGTTGAATACGGCACCACGGACAGCTACGGCAGTACGACATCAACGGTCGCACTTACCACGTCGCATTCCATCGTGATTACAGGACTTTCGTCGAATACGACGTATCACTACCGCGTCTCCTCGCAGGATACGTTTGG
>CAYMPS010000034.1:0-13398 GCA_964392485.1 uncultured Gammaproteobacteria bacterium
CACCTTTTCGGATTATCGCGAATATATCCTCGATAATAATCCGATTCCTCCTGATCGCGAATAATCCGGTCGTTGAAATTTCGCTGTTAGATACGAACGCCCTTGATATTGCGCATGCGGTTAATTATTTTGGTTAATTCGGATTTGAACGCGTCGACAATCGCGGGTATGGAACCGGCGTACGAACGAGGTGTAGGGGCGGGGCCTTGCCCCGCCCCAGGGTTATCGCGAAAGCCGTTTAAAAACGGAAGGGGGTTCTTTTGTCGAATTAATGTTTTTATGACAGGGTTTCTTTCCGATTTTTATTAAGAGGAATACTGGAAAATGAATTGACAGTTTTCCGAATTCCTGTTGAATTACGTGTTGGAGAGGAGGTGGACATTGACAGTTTCCATCAGCAACCAACGGATCCTCGCGCTCTGGCGCGCGGGATGGGGGAAGGCGGCAGGCTACTCCAGTGTTGAAGAGTACGTTCTGAGCATTCCAAAGGATTTCGGACCGATGAAATCCAAGCTCGGCACATTGTCGCTCGTCGATCCGCGCGTTTCCTTTGAGGAGGCGTGCAAGCTCGCGGGTCTTACGTTTATGGATCGGAGCGAGTGCACGGATGAAGATTTCGGACAGCCCGCAGATAGGCCTTACTGGCTCTGGGTGAACGTTGAATTCAATCCGGCGAGATGCCCCGTTCGCGTATCGCTTCTGGAAAACTCCATGTTCGATCGCGGACTTACTTCTATCGAGGGCATTGCGCTCCGCATTCAGGAGCCGGATCTCTCCAAGGAGTTTCCGGTCGTTTTTCCCGGGACGGTCTACTATGGTCTTTCGCATTTTCGCGATGTCCTGTTGCCGGACGGACGGTTCACGCCCGAATGCATGGACGCGCGTTTCGAAGCGCGTATTGCCTACTGTAAGAGGCCTGGGTTCCTAAAAGCTCTTCGGGAGCCAAGAGAAATATAGGCTTTTCGATTTTCACCGCGTGCGTCTCACTCGAGATGCACGCGGTTTTCCGTCTCGAACGTAAGTTTGGTATGATTACCATTGATATGTCCGACCTCTACCTTGATCTGCATGACAGAATAGCCGTGATCGATTTCATCATGGACGTCGTCGAATACCTCCCGGCGGGTCATGATGTGCGCGAGCGCGCGGAAAAAATCATCCGAGACATCGAAGACGGCAATGAGGTTTCCGCGGAAGCGCTCACGGATGCGGTGCGCGATGTCGGCCGCGCCGTGTGGGTGCCGCGCGTGACCACGCGGCGGTACATGCGTACGACGGAAGGCCAGCATGACGAATGGCGGCGCGTGGTTGCGGCCGTGAGCAATTCCACGGCGCACCTGCTCGAACGGTTCCGCGCGGGCACCAAAAAAGATTCCATTGAGGAAGTTCTGGCGCACGAGGAATCCTCCAGCGCATTCCATGACAAGGAACGATTCGAAATCAGCGAGGTCCAGCGCCACGTCCACCCGACGATGTGGCACGAGAAGCGTCATGACCTGGAAGGCAATGCGCGCCAAGTCGAACCGGAGTTGCGTGGGTTGGAAAAAGCGATCGATGAACTGCGCGAGCTCGGATTCAGCACCGAAGCCATTCCGGACGAAGAGATTATCAGCAAGATCGAACGTCTCGAAGATCGTTTATACTTTGAAGCAGAGGAACTGAACGCCGAACGGATTCAGGAAGAGATTAAACTCTATCGGGAGCAGAAGGAGATGGCGACGGAGGGGTAAATATCGAATGTCGAATTTCGAATATCGAACGCAGAAGATTCGAAACTCACATTTTTTTAACTCCATGCGTCTCAGTGAGAGCGTTTCGGATGTCGACATTCGATATTTTGAGCTTTAAGAAATAAAAACCTCTGAGTTGCCTCAGAGGTTTTTTGCTTCTTAAAACGTTACTGCTTTGCGACCTGTCGGTACCCGGTCCAGGTGGCGTTTCCGTTCGTGTCCGTGAGCTTCGCCGCGTACGTAACGTACGGGTACTGGTTGAATGGTCCCGCGGTCACGGTGCAGGATGCGCTGTAGCACGTTTTAACGCGTTCGGCATTCACGTAGATTTCCAGACTGCCGATGCCGTCCGGATCGCTTCCGTTGGCGGAGACCGTCATCAACTGATCGTTCGTAATGCCATGGTCGCGGTTGCTCCAAACGTTGAGCGTTCCCGGTCGGTTGTCATTCTCATCCGTAACGGTGCCGTTGTCATATACGCGGATCGTTTTTCCGTCCGTCCACTTAATCTGACCGTTCGCATCGCGCACGCGCGCGTTCACGAACACGTTCGTGTTAACGGGATAGTCCGCACCGTTGAGTTCCGCCCAGCAATCCCTGTTTCCGCTCCCGTTTGTATAATTGCACTCGCGGATGAGCGCGCCGTTCGCGTAAACGGAAATCCGTTCAACGCCTCCTTGGGCCCATGCAACGGGATGATACGTGGCCGTTTCGTGCAGTTCGATGCTTTCTTTGTTCGGCTCAAGCCAATCCCACACGTTCAGATCACCATCCGTCGGATTCGGCGTTGGGATGTAATCGTACGGCGTGCGGATGCGAATCGTCTCTTCTTCGCTCCAGGCAACGCGGCCGTTTTCATCGATCGCCTGCGCTTTGGCGCGCACGACCTGTCCGTCCGCGCGATCCTGGTGGTAGATCGAGTGGTTGCACACGACTTCTTCCAGCGCATGATTGTAGTTGCACGTATGCGCCGGCTCGCCGTCCACGTACACCTTAATCTGCTTCAATCCGTCCGAAGCCCATGCTTCCGTGCGGAAGATGATGGATTCGCCCGGATCAAGCGTGGTATCGCCGTCGAACCAGCTCGTGATGTGCACGTCGCCGGCATCACCGTAGTTGTAATCGTTTGACGTTTCTCCAATGCGGCGAATCGTTCGGCTGTTCGTCCAGGTCACGCGTCCGTCGCCATCCGTGACCTTGGCGTTCACGTAGATATCCGTGTTTACGTTGTAATCACCGGACCAGAGCGTGGTCTCGCACGTTCGGTTGCTCACGAGGCTGTTCCACGTGCAGGAATTGCGGACGTCGCCGTTCACGTAGAAGTCGATGCGGCGAATGCCGTCGTTGTCCCACGCTTCCACGTTCACAGCGATATGCTCGTTGTTTCGGAGGGAGGTGCGGTTCGGGTTAAAGGAGATCGTGGTGTTCGTGCCCGTATTCGTATTGGAATTGCTCGTTTCCACGTACGCATCGTCGTCCGCGTCCGCTCGGTTGTACACGTTCTTACCGCTCGTCCAGACGTAGCGATCGCCCGCGTCCCACACCTGCGCATTCACGAAGATGTTCGTGTTGTCCGCGTAGGCGTTTGCCGCGATCGTATGCGAGCACTCCACGTTGCCGGACGTGCCTGAAAGCTCGCACGTGCGCTTCACGTCGCCGTTCACCACGATCTGGATCCGCTTGATGCTGTCCGCGTCCCAGGCGCCCACGGTGTAGGTCACGTCTTCGTTTTCCGTGATCTCACTCACGTTCGGCGTAAGCCACTGCCAGGTGGTAATGCCCGTTCCCTCGTCAATGACGCGTTCTCCGTTATCATTCGTTGCCGGCGTCACGACTTCTCCATTCTCATTACTGTCAGAAACACCGCCGTCTTCAATCACTCGTGTGAGTTTGGCCGAGAGCGGGCTGAACGGGGTGCTTCGGCCTTTTTTCGATGCCGCGCCGCCGAGCAGAAATTCGCCGTCATTGCTTCCGGCAACGGTCAGAAAGTAGTCCTTCGTTTCGCCATATGAAGCAAAGGCGCTTTCTGTAATCCGGTACAGCGTCTTATTCGGTAACGTATAGAAGAACCACGAATTGCCATTCCAGGCCGTCATCGATGAAGCGTTGCTTGGATTCGTCAGTCCGGTTTCAACCACTTCATGGAAGCTTCCGTCAAAGAAGCCGGCTTTTGTGCAATTGCCATACGAACCGCATGAGTCCAAGAAGAGAATGGTTTCACCATTGGAATTAACCATCGTTGCATTCTGAAAATCCGAGGGGATTGACGCGTCGATGTCCGTGAAGGATGAACCGTCAAATCTGTAGTACACATTCTCTTCTTCATTCGCGATATCCGTTGTTGCATGGAGGAGCCAGTAACTTGAGCCGTATGGCAAGAAGCGCAGACCGCGAACTCCTTCAAATTCTGTATGTTTCGGATCTGAATAATGGAGTGATTCATTTGATACATCCGAATAATTACGCACCTTTGAAGGGAGTGTAATTTGCGTTAATGCATCAGATTCGTTCCATGCAAACAGGCGCTTCTGCGTGGTGAGGAGATACCATGAACCGTTTCGGCCAATAATTTGATAGATTCCTTCATCTGAACGGAGCGCACTTTTAAACGTATTTGTGACGTTGGTGTAGGTGTCATTGCGGTACATAACAATGCGGAACTGGTTGTCATTGCGTACGACGTCCTGCAAAAACAGAACCGTGCCCGCGCGGTCGCTTACGATGTCGTCCACGCGCTCAATGTTCGCGTTTCGCACGTCGAGCGTGACGATGGCGCTCGTCTGGCCGTCGAACCAGTACACCTGGCCTCCGTCCCACAAGTTAATGCCGTCCGTGTAAAACCACCTGTCCTCGCTCCAGGCAACGGCCCACACCGGGCGCTGCGTCTGGTACGTGACGCGTGGGGAGATGTCATGCCAGGACCAGGGGCCCGTGGCGGCTTGCGCAATGCCCGGCAGGACGAGTGCCAAGGCGACTGCGGTCGTGATGAAGGTGGAGATACGTTTCATAGAGATTTTATGGAGATTGAGATAATTTGTTGGTTGGTAGTTACTGTTGAGCGGCGGCTGGCGGCTGCTATTAGTGAACAGGAAAACGTAGCAGAAATCGATTAAAAAGTCAATAAATTCAGCCCATGAGGCTGAACGATCGTTATTTGGCTGAACAGACCTATTTTATTTGGATTTGCTGCCCTTCGCTTCGCCCGTAAGACGGGCTCGCTCAGGGTGACGAAATTGTGCTACATGCACCGTTAGTGTTTGTTTGGGAATTGTTGCATCCATCGGAGGAAGCCGGTTATATCTGTCTCATCATACCTATTATTTGAAATTGTGCTATAGGGCAGTTGCTTTTTTTCTAGTTTGGAAAAGAGGGTTGACATATTGGAAAATTTATGGTATATGGTATTTAGTTTGAGGAAAGTTTTCACACTAGGAGGAGATGAGATGGATTCCAGCGTACTTTTTCTTTCGCTCCCCGGCGTCATCCGTGCGATCCGTTACCACGAGACGCCTCTCATCGGACTGGGCGAATTGTTCTTCTTCGATCGTCCGCACGATGCTCTTCACGAGCAGGATGTCGAGTTGGAGGCCGTGGCAAGGGGCACGACGCTTCTTCCCATGGTTTTGAGCATGATTGAGACCGCTGATAAGGATGGATGCGTTTCTTGGGCGCGGAAGGAAGGAAGTGCCGCCCTCCCGCGTTCATGGAGTCAGCTCAACGATTTTCTTTCTCGCCATGGACTCGGGGAGGTTGAGGAAGAGGGGCGGTACACGGAACACGAAGCCGCGCATCGGGTGTCGGAAGCGAATCCTGATCTGGCGGTCTTCGCCTAGATCATGCCTTCCGCTTGTTCGTCAGGCGCTCTGTCTTCAGCAGGGCGCCTTTGTTATTGCCGGTTAATCATTCGCAGCCACTCTCGCATCGGCAAAATGTTCGGTTCCTCCGAGGCTTTATCAAAGCTCGTGCGGTAGTGATCCGGCGTTAAGAGCATGTCCCGGAGCATGCCGGCCCAAAGGTGCGGTTTCATGGGCGGGGCAAAGACGGTCCCTTCGGGTGCGGTTTCCGGGAGCGCGCCGTGCGTGGAAGCGAGACAGGGAACACCGAAGCGCGCGGCTTCATGGAGGGGCAGGCCGAAGCCTTCGTACCAGGAGGGGTACAGGAGGGCGCTCGCATTCTTATAGAGATCGGCAAGTTCCGTATCGGAGATCAACGATAGACGGGTGATCCATGTTTTATCGTTCCATTGTTCCATGGTTCCATTGTTTGATCCCGTGAGGACGAGGGAGAGGTTTTCGAAGCCGGGTTCTTTTCGGACCTGCTCCACGGCCGCGATGGCCGTGTTCATATTCTTGCGCGGATCCTGTTCACCGAAGGCGATAACGTACGGGTGCGTCGTGCGTCGTGCGTCGTGCGCGGTCTCTTCCTGTCGCTTGAGCTTCGGAGTGCCGGGACGGAAGACCTCAATCTTTTCTTTATCGATGTTGAGGAGGCGTTCCGCATCCCGCGCCGTGGTTACGCTCACGGTGAACACGCGGTCCGCGCGCCGGGCGATCTCGCGCGGGTTCACGGCGTAGTGCCACAGGCGTCCTTTGAGCGAGAACCATTTGGGGTGAATGAGGAAGGACACGTCGTGGAGGATGAGCCCGTAAGGGATTTCCATGAAGCCGACGAAGCCGAGGTTCGTCAGGATGGCGGCGTCGAGGTTGGGGCGCCGGCCGCCGGCCGCCGGGCGCGGTGTCTCTTCCTGCGCCCCGCACACTGCGCCCCGCGCCCGGAGTTCGCGGGCGGCGAGGCGGTCGATGCTCGTGACGCCCAAGGTCAAAAGCGCGCTCAAGAGCTTGTTCGGCCATTTGATGTGGACGTGCGTGATTGCCGGATGATCCCGGAACGCTTCAGGGAGTTTCAAGGCGTGCGCGCCCGTGGTCACGAACGTGAACTCCGCGTGCAGATCCGCCTCGATGAGTCCGCGGAGCACCTGTTCCGCCACGCGCCGAACACCGCCGCCGTTCGGATCAACGAGCGGTCGGGCATCGACGAGAATGTTTTTTTTATCTTCCATGATTATGCAGACAAGTTCCACGTACCAAGAAACAAATAATTCCCAAGTCCCAATGTTCAAATACGTTTGTCGTTTTGTTCGTGTGGTTGAAGATTGAGTATTATTTGTACTTTGGGATATGCAACGTGTAACTTCACATCTATCTCCGTGCCATCAGCTGATCCAAGAAAAGCTTAAACCGCTCCTTGAATCGTTCTTTCGAGAACCCTTCCGCGTGCGCACGGATAGTCACGGGATCGTACGTCGCGGCATTGAAGCGGATGATGGCGTCGCCGATGTCCTCCCAGGTTTGCGCTTCGATGAACGCGCCGGTTACGCCGTCCACAACCGTCTCCCGCGCGCCGCCCTGCCCGTACGCGATGACCGGCTTTCCCGCGGCCATGGCTTCCACGGCCATGATGCCGAAGTCTTCCAGTTGCGGATGGATGAAGCCGATGGCTTGCGTGTAGAGCCGAATTTTTTCTTCATCCGTTACCCGTCCGAGAAATTCCGTCTTCGGTCCGGCCATCCGGCGAAGCTTGTCGAACTCCGGTCCTATGCCGAAGACCTTGAGCGGCATGTTCAGTTTCTTGAACGCTTCCACGGTAAGTTCAAAGCGCTTATATCCTACAAGCCGTCCGCCCGTGAGCCAGAAGTCGCCCTTCGATTCCGCTTTGGGGATGCGTTTCACGTCCACGGGCGGGTGGATAACCGTCGCGTCCTTGCCGTAGTAGCGGAAGATGCGCTTGCGGCTCGTTTCCGAGTTCGTGACAATGACGTCCGGACGTTCCGCGGCCAGCCGGTCCCACATGCGCAGGCGGTGCAGAAACAGGGGGAGCGCGCGTTTGATCACCTTGGGCTGGGGCAGGTCGTTCACGTAGCTCATCCGATCCTCCCATAAAAATCTCGTCGGCGTATGCAGGTAGCACACGTGCAGGGAGCCGGGCGGTGCGATCACGCCTTTGGCGAATGCGCTCGAACTTGAGACGACCACGTCGAATCCGGAGAGGTCCAGGTGCTCGATGGCCATGGGCATGAAGGGAAGCGTCCACTGCTCGCGCCCTCTGGTGAGCGGCCACTTCTGAAGCATGCTCGTGCGGATGTCCCGTCCGCGGAAGCCTTCGTGCGCGCGCTCCGGATCATGGAACAGCGTAAAGGTCGGCGCGTCCGGGTAGAGCTCCTGGAACGCCTGAAGCACCCGCTCGCCGCCGCCGTCCTGGATGAGGTAGTCATGGACGAGCGCCACGCGCGGTTCACCGCCGTTTTTTCGGAAAAAGGGGATGGTTTGCTGCATGCACCCCCTATCCTAGCGGAAGGAATGAGGCGCGTCTTGCGGGGGAGGTCAAGACCGGGGAGTTAGGGATTAGGGAGTTAGGGATTAGGGAACGTCGCGTCCCCCTAACTCCCTGCCCCCTAACTCCCGAACTCCCTAAAACAACAATGCCCGCCGGAGAGTGAGTTCCGGCGGGCAGAGGACGAGCGTAAGAAAAAAATTCAGTCTTCATTCCGGATTTTTTGATCGGATTCGTAGAGAGGGATGATGAACGTCCAGCCAATGCCGAGTGACCAGGCGGACCACACTTCATCGAAGAACACGCCGACGCGGCCAAAATTAATGTCCTCCCAGTTTGGACGATAGTCCAGTCGCATTCCCAGTCCGAGGCCGCTCTCGAACACGTCCCTCTCGATGGGGACGGAATAGTTTCGTGAGCCCTGGACATCCACGCCACGGTAGCGCACGTTGGCGAGAGCGTAGGGGAAGGCCGAGGCCTGCAGGATGAGCTGCGCGTGTTGAAAGGTGCTGGCCCCAATGAGGAATCCGGCAGACGGGCCTCTTCTGAGGGTGACGCTCTGGACGACCACCGGGTCGTACCAGTCGAGTTCGTACTCGCTCACCCTCTGATCAAGGAATCCGGTGGAGTAAAACTCGTAGCGAAGGAGCGCGCCGAGAATCAACGTCGAGCCGAGGTATCCGCGTAACTCCGGCTGGAAGCCGAGTCCGGTGCTAAAGACGTGATTATGCTTTTCGACATCCATGCTCCCTCCGTAGGGCTGGAATCTTTGGGCATAGTCATCGGGCGGCTCCTGCTCGTTTCCCGTGAAGCCGGCGGCGAGATCGAACTGCGTGGCAAGCGCGAGCTGACCCCGTGATTCGTTCTTTAACGAGACGCAGCTGGTTGACGCGATGAAGACCAGCGCGTAAAGAGACGTTTTTTTCATTGTAAAGTACTCCCGGTGTTGTCCAATTGCTGCAAAAATTTTATCTCCTCACGAGTTTCGGATTACCCCATACGAGCAGAAAAGTCAAGGGCGGAAGGGAGTTAGGGGGCAGGGAGTTAGGGAGTTAGGGATTAGGGAATGTTGCGTCCCCCTAACTCCCTAATCCCTAAACCCTAACTCCCTAAAACAACAATACCCGCCGGAGAGTGAGTTCCGGCGGGCTTGAGAGGATGTTCGTACTGATGGAGAGGACGATCACGCGAGCGGCATCGTGAACAGTCCGCAGCGTTCCGTGAAGCCGAGCTTCGCGTACAGAGCGCGCGCAGCCGCTCGTTTGGGGTTGTCCGGTTTGCTCGTGAGGTGGAGCGTCTGCATGCGCAGATGCTCGTTTGCGTATCGCAGGAGCTCTTCCATGAGGTTGCGGCCAAGCCGTTGACCCCTGAAGTCTTGGTGCACGACCATATCTTCCACGTGGCCTTCGAATCCTGTGAGTTTGTATGCGGGCACGAGAATGGCCAAGCCGATGATCGTTCCCGGTTCTTCAAGGCGTTTGCTCAATCGCGCAACGAGCACGTAGCTCTGGCCAAGCACGCGTTCGAATTGCGAGCGGAACGCGCGCAGGTTCGCGAATCGGCGATTCGGTGAGAGCTGTGCGATCAGCCCCATGAGTTCGTTCAGGTGCGCATCGGTGAATGCGGAGACGGTTCTTTCGCCGTGAAACCACGTAAGCGAAACGGTCATGGTTGGCCTCCTTTCGTTGGCTGAATGTCCGGTCCCGAGTGTTGCGGATTGCGGGCGGGATGTCAAGGGCGGAAGGGAGTTAGGGGTTAGGGAGTTAGGGATTAGGGAACGTCGCGTCCCCCTAACTCCCTAATCCCTAACTCCCTAACTCCCTAGCCTAGTACGCTCCCTTCCTCCCAATCACCACGAACGGTGTTTTTAATAAAATCCACAAATCAAGCGCCGGGGACCAGTTTTCGATGTACCACGTATCGACCTTCACCTCATCATCGAAATCCAGGTCCGCGCGTCCGCTGATCTGCGCCATGCCCGTGATGCCGGGCTTGATCGAAAGCACGCGGCGGTGATGCGGCTTGTAGAGCTCCACCTCTTCTGGCAGGTGCGGGCGAGGACCCACCAGGCTCATGTCCCCCTTGAGCACCAAAAAGAATTCCGCGAGTTCGTCGAGCGACCACGCGCGCAGGAATCTGCCAACGGGTGTGACGCGCGGATCGTTCTTGATTTTGACGAGCGGACCTTCGCGGAGCGTTCCGTGCTTCCTCTGGAATGCCGGATCGTAGCGGAGCTTGTGCACGTCATGCTCCATGGTTCGGAATTTGAAGTATTTGAAGGGCGTGCCGTCCTCGCCGATCCGTTCCGAGGGCTTGCCGTTCGGGAGCCTGCGAAAGAAAACCGGTCCTCTGCTCGTGAGCTTGATGAGCAGGGCTTCCAAAATCATCACCGGGCTCGTCACGATGATGAGCACGAGCGAGACCACGATGTCGAACAAACGTTTGAAGATGCGCCCCCACCCTTCGAGCGGCGTACGCTTCACTTCGATGATCGGAATACCCTCGTTGGCCGTGACCTCGATCTTCGTAAAGCTCGCGGCGAACAAATCCGCCAGGTATTTGAAGGTGATGTTATTGGATTCAGCGAGGGCGATGAGTTCGAGCGCATCCATCTTCGGAACGTCCGGGTCCGCGAGCAGGATCTCATCGATCTTTCTCCTTCTTATGAGCCGATTCAGGTCATGCCGCGTCTGTTCGCTCCAGGATTGGAAGCGGCGCGCTACCGTAAAGCCGAGCACCGGGTTCTTCTTGTACATATCCGCGAGTTCGTCCGCGGCCCTGCCTTTGCCGATAATGACCACGCGGCGATGCCCGACCTTCATGCGGAGCAGGGTGTGCCGGATCACGCGAATCACCAGCCGTTCAACGAACACGAAGACAATGGAGAAGCTCCATACGGCAAGCACAATGAAGCGTGAAGTCGTGAATTCACGCTGGAAGAACACGGTGGCGATGAGCACCATGGCGCCGGCCGTGCACGAGATGATGATGCGTCCCAGATCGCCCCAGGCACGGCGTTCCCGCACGGTGTAGAGGCCTGCGATCGCGAACACGATGATCCACACGAAGGCGAACAGGAGCGACGTGGCCATGTAGTCGCTGAAGTGAATCTCCGTAAACAGCGGGCGAATTTCAATGAACGCTTCGGAGTAGCGAAGCGCGTACGCGGCGAGCGCGCTCAAGAGCAGCGCGATCAGGTCCAATGGGACCTGAAGGGCCGTGAAGGTGAGACCGAATCTGCGGCGCATAATCTGGATTCGTTCAATAATAGCACATCGGCCGTCCGATGGATGTCTCCGGTAGATGTCCATGGTCCATTGTCTTCCGTTGCCTATCGTCTGTTGTCTATCGTCTATTGATCTCAGAACGTGAGAAGAGAGAACGACAGACAACAAACCATAGACAATAGACACAAAGAAAAACCGCAGCCCGGGAGGAGGGGCTGCGGTCGGTGTAGGGAGTGGAGACGTGAGATTATTCGGCGTCGACCGGCGGATTCCGCAGGAAGCGGTATGTGGTTCCCAGCGAAAAGGCGTAGATAACCGCATTGGCGCACAAACCGGAGTCGGTGTAGAAGCTGAGGACGCCGGAAGGGCGATCGCTTCGTCCAATTTCATTGATTCGGATCCAGTCGGGTTCAAGCGTCCCGATAACGCGAATGCAGTCGCCGTCATCCGAGAGTTCATACTCGGGATTCTCGATTACCGTTCCATCTTTCGTTTCGTCCGAGGAGCACTGCTTTCCTTCAGCGTTGAAACAGATCGTTTCTCGTTCGTGACCCTTGCAGATCAAGTCGGATTGCTCCGCGTCGATACGTTTGATGAAAAAATGAACGGCGTGAATTGTTCGTAGCAAGAGCACCTTCCTTTCACAGTCATGATTGAAGCCTGTGGTCATTTTGTTGTCAATGACGGCGGTTGTCTTCCATTGTCTGTTGTCTATCGTCTATTAATCTCAGAACGCGAGAATAGAGAGCAACAGACAACAGACCATAGACAACAGACACAAAGAAAAACCGCAGCCCGGGAGGAAGTGGGGACTGCGGTCTTATTCGAGGGGAACATAATTGCTCAAGATTTCTTCGCGCGACGTGGGTTCCGGAGACGGGACGCACGACGCTGTATGCTGTTCGCTGCCAAGGGCGTGGATGTTTCGGCGTACGCGCCGGACGTACAGATCAATGTCATGTTGCGGTTTGCCCCGGAACAGGGTTTCGCGCAAGGTGAGTGCATCAGATTCCAGGACAGTCAGCTTCGTGATGCGGCGGATCGTTTCCGTCGGAAGGTAGTTCATTACGCCGTGAACCTTGGGCGACAGATTGATGCTTTCTATCGTCACGCGGATGGTCTCGAGCAGACTCAGCACCGCATGAAGATGCACGCAGGTGCGGCCCGCATCCGTAGAGATGGCGGCGTACTCTTCGTTTTCGCAGAGACACCCCTGGGATGTCATGACGGGACGTGCCGCTTCCGTGCCCACACAAGCGCCCTGGGGCAGGTTCATGATGCCGAGCGGTTCGCAGGAAAGGATGCGCGAATCCGGATAACTCGGTACGGTCTGATGAGAGCAGGCAATGGTTAAAACGGTCAATATGAGAAGGGACAGAATCGTTGTTGCGGTTTTCATTCGTTACCTCCCGGGTGACAACAATGATGAAAAAACGTATCAGAAGTTGGGGTTCGTGTCAAGGCCGGGCGAATATGAATGGTGAACGGTTCGTAGATACCCTCTCCTCCATCCGCTATTCATAATCTTAATTAAAAAAATGCCGCACCTCACAAGGGGGCTCGTGAGATGCGGCGGCTGCGCGGTGACGCAGGTGAGGAGGACTATGAAGTGACGATGTCGACGGGCGGAAGCCGCTCGGTATGCTTTCGCATACGCTCCACCATCTTGGTGAGCATCATCCAGTGTTCATCGTGGACGGGTTCTTCGTCGGATTTCGTGCAGCGGTCGCTGTCTTCCGACAGCCCGTGGGCATTCGCTGTCCGCCTGACGTCGCACCCTGCGACTCCACAGCAGAAGGAATACGCTTCCTGTGTCCACAGTCCGAGTGTGAGGATCTGTGACGCGATTGCGATTTCGCTTGCGCGCACATCCTCGTGCGCAATGACAACGCCTCCTTCGGGGTGAGGCTTGCTCGGGACGTGGACGCAAAGGGTGGTTCCGTCGAATGTGCGGTTGATCTTCGTTGTTTTCTTCTGTTGCATTCTATGCTCCCGGTTCAAAACGACGCGGTAATTTACCACATTTTTGCGATTTTGTCAAGCCGGGCAGGCGGATCCCGCATTCTATCCTCAATGCACCACCCTTCGATCCTTTCAAAACACCAGTGAAT
>CAYMPS010000035.1:0-12939 GCA_964392485.1 uncultured Gammaproteobacteria bacterium
GCCTGCGCGCTTCGCGTGGGCGCGAAACTCGTATCTTTGAACGGCGGCATCGTCCTCGCAATCTGCCTCGTCTTGACGGCCGTGACCGCGGCATCGGCTCTCGCGCAGAGCTTCGCGGCATCGCAGAGCCTCCTCTTTGTGGTTCTGACGCTCGCGAGCTGGATCTACTTGGTGGACAGCGTATCCGAAAAATTACAGCTGGAAGGGGAGAGTATTTTACGCACATCAGCCGTTGGACGGCACGTGCGTATGAGTATCGGGGATATTAAATCACTTCTCCTGCGCCACGAAGGGTTGAATCAGCAGGTCGGCATTGAATCGCTCACCGTGGAGTATCAGGATGGAAGAACCGAACGCATGCCGCTCGGGCCTTGCTGGCGCCGTCGGGAACTCGAAGCCTTCCTCGCATCCGTGGAATCGGCCATGGGGTATGAGGGAGTGGTGGAGAGTGAGAGGTGAAGCTCGATAAAAATAAGTAACAAATACCAAGTTACAAATAAATGATCAATCATTCAATGGTTCAATATCTCGCATAGAGCGTTTTTGGATCACTGAAGTATGAACATTGGGATTTATTTGTAACTTGTAGCTTCATGAAAATCTGTCGGTCGTCTATTGTTACAGACATTTCCAGAGGCCAACAGACAATAGACAACAGACAACAGACATTCTGCGTGCTAGCATCTATCCATATCTATGCCAAAGAAAATCATAAAAAAGAAGCTTCCTACGGGCGTTAACAGGCGAACGAACATGTCGCGCCGCAAGAGCAGTGCATCACAGGAGCGCTATAAGCAATGGCTGTCGGATCCCAAGCAACCTTGCGATCCCATGCACGAACAGCTGGAGTCGTTTACGGAGAATCCGAACTGGCGCATTTTCCGCATCATGGCGGAGTTTATCGAAGGCTTTGAGTTTTTGGATAAGTTCCATGGAGAGGTGACGATTTTCGGGAGCGCACGGACCAAAAAGACGGATGTGTACTATCGGAAAGCGAGAAAACTCGGCGAACTGCTCGGGGAAGCCGGATACACGGTGATTACGGGAGGCGGTCCGGGAATCATGGAAGCGGCGAATCGGGGCGCGTTTGAAGTCGGCGCCGAGAGCGTTGGGCTGGACATCGAACTCCCAAGGGAGCAGCGCCGGAACGAGTACGTGACGCGCGCCATCGGATTCCATTACTTCTTTACGCGAAAGGTCATGCTGAGCGCTTCCGCACAGGCATACGTCTATTTCCCCGGCGGATTCGGCACGCTCGACGAGCTCTCGGAAATGATTACGCTCACACAGACGGGGAAGATTCCGCAGAACGTTCCGTCTATCCTCATAGGCAAGAGTTACTGGAAGCCGCTCATCGACTGGATTCGGAATACGATGCTCAAACACGGAAATATTTCAAAGAAAGACATAGACCTCTTTCATGTCGTGGATACGCCCGAAGAGGCGATGAACATTATAAAGAAGACGACCGAACGTCCGTATGGATCTGAACGCACGCGCGTCTTTCGAGGATTCCGATCAAGCGCAAAATAGCTTTTAGCCATTAGCTTTTAGTGGCTCATTTTATGGTCGCTGGTCAATTTGCGAACAATCTCTTATGCTATCCAAGCTAAAAGCTAAAAGCTAAAAGCTAACAGCTAAAAGCTAACAGCTAACAGCTAAAAGCTTATCCTATGACCACATTCCTCCAAACCGTTCTCGCGAATATCAAGGATGCCGGTACGGCCGCATCGCTATCGAAAGACGCGATTGAGCTCCTCTCGCGCGCGCAGCGCGAAATCCGCGTATCGTTCCCGCTCGCGCGCGATACCGGATCATTCGAAATACTTGAAGGATACCGCGTGCAGTGGAATGATGCCCTGGGGCCGTTCAAAGGAGGGATTCGTTTTCATCATGACGTTGATCTCGATGAAGTGCGCGCGCTTGCATGTTCCATGATGGTGAAGTGCGCGCTCATGGACATTCCGATGGGCGGCGGAAAGGGTGGCGTCGTCGTCCGCGCCAAGGAGTATTCGGATGAAGAGAAGGAACGGATGATGCGGTTATTCGCGAGAGCGCTCGGCGATGTTGTCGGGCCGGAAAAAGACGTGCCCGCTCCGGACGTGAACACGTACCCCGCGCTCATGGATGCGTTCGCGGATGAGTACGGAAAGATCGTCGGGATCGACGCCCCGGGCGTTATTACGGGAAAGACTATTGAGCACGGCGGATCCGAAGGCAGGGGAGGCGCAACGGGCGCCGGCGCATTCTTCGTGCTCCAAACGATCCGGCCCGAGGTTCTTCCGGATCGGGCGATTACAGCCGTGGTTCAGGGTTTCGGAAACGCCGGGCGGGAGATCGCTCGCCGGCTCGAAGCGAATGGGGACAGGGTTATCGCCGTATCGGACTCCAAAGGCGCCATCCAATCCGAATCAGGGCTGGATATCCAAAAACTCATCACGCATAAGTCGCAGACCGGAACCGTGGTCGGCTTCCCCGGATCATCGTTGATCAGTGAAGGCGACCTCCTCGCGCTTTCATGCGACGTACTCGTTCCGGCCGCGCTCGAGAACGTGATCACGGAAAAGAACGCAGACAGCATCAAGGCGGAAATCATCCTGGAGGTCGCCAACGGTCCGATTGATCGCGAGGCGGATAAGATCCTTGCCGGGAAGAGCGTCACCTGCATCCCGGACGTACTGACGAATGCCGGAGGCGTCGTCGTGAGCTACTATGAGTGGCATCAGAATCAGAATAACGAACGATGGACGGCTCCGGAGGTGGAAGAACGTCTCATCTCCATCATGCGAAAATCTTCCGGCCTCGTCCTCCAACGATCAAAGAATCTTGGCGCGACCCTGCGTGTTGCCGCATACGCCATCGCGCTTGAACGGGTCTTGAACGCCGAACGCGGACGCGGGAGGCTTTCATAGAAAGTAAAAGGACCCGCGAGGGACGGGTCCCGAGTCGAGATGCTCCTTCGCTTTTTTACAGAGGAGCGTCCCTGTCGATTTGGGTTTGGGATTGATGTCGGGCGTCCGCGTCGATTCCCATGTAGCCCGGAGACGGCGAGTCGTTCCGCTCTTCGTAACGTACTCTCGATTCCAGCGCGGAACGGGCGGCGCGTTCGGTTTCTTCGGGCCTACATTCCTGTGCATTCGCGGGAAAGTACTGGACGTGGATCATGGGGGGGGTCCTTTCGTTGGAGTCTCTGTAGATCATACACAGATCTCGCTCAATATCACAAGGTATACAAAAACGCAGGGGCGACGCATACGTCGCCCCCGCGTTTCCTTTGGGACATGTTACTTCACCAACCCCTTTTTCTTCAGCGTCTTCAGCGTGCGTGCGGCAACGCGAACCTTCTTGCCGTCGATGCGGACGGTTTGAAGATTGATCTTATTCAGGCGCTTGGTCTGGACCTTGGAGTGGCTTCGTGAAACCGAGGACTTGGGACCGCGTCCGGTGATTGCGCATTTGCGTGACATAGTATTGGCTTTTGACATTTAGCTTTTGGCATTTGGCCGCTGGCAACGATCTATACCGATAGCCAAATACCAAATGCTAAACGCTTTTTCCCCGTTGTCGACTAAGTGTCCGGATGGTACGCTTCCTTTTGATTTTTGGCAAGTCTTATGCTCCTCAGCCTCCTGTTCACCGAACCCCTGCTCTTCGCGGCGATCATCCTCGCGATCATTGTCGCGTTAACCTTTCATGAATTTGCGCACGCAGCGGTTGCGAATTATCTGGGTGATAAGACCGCGGAACACATGGGCCGCATGACGCTCAACCCGCTCGCGCACCTCGATCCCGTAGGCTTCCTCATGCTGCTCATGGCCGGATTCGGATACGCGAAGCCCGTGCCGTACAACCCCGCGTTTCTGAAGAACAAGAGCCGTGATCCGATGCTCATCGGCATTGCGGGTCCGGTATCGAACGTCCTCATGGCCGTTGTGTTCGTCCTCCTCCTTAAATTTTTCGCTTCGACCTTGGGACCGAACAACCTCCTTTTGCAATTCCTGTTCTTTGCGACGTTCATCAATATCAACTTGGCCATCTTCAACCTGCTCCCGATCCCTCCTCTTGATGGATCAAAGATTCTCTTGGCGGTTCTCCGCGATGCGAAGTGGGCCAGGCTCCGGCATACGATCGTAACGCAGGGTCCGTTCATTCTCATCATCATCATTCTGATGGATGCATTCGGCGGGATCGGAATTTTTTCGCGATTATTCAATCTGTTCGGAAGCATGTTCTTCCGACTCTTCGGTCTTGCCATATGAGCGCTCCTCTTTTTCCTCAACGAGACTGGCCCGGCTTGCGGTCCTGGCTCATCACGGTGTTCGGCTCCGTTGCCGTTTTTGAATTCTTCGCCATCCTCGCTTGGCGCAACCAAGAAGGCCGCTTGCTCGATTTCACCACGGCCGTGATCGCAATTCCCGCCGGAGCGATCCTCTTGCTCACGCTCGCGTCCTTCGTTTGGACGATTCTTGGAAAGGCTTCTTTTCCGGCGGCGCTCGGCTGGTCTGCGCGCCTCATTCCGTTCACATGGGCTGTGCCGCTCTTTGACCTCATGCGCACGTATGGGAACGGTCTCGTCATCGGTCCGCCGAAACTGAACGGCTTGGATATCCTCATCGCTTCGGGCACCGCCGGAATCCTCCCGATCGAATCCGGCATCTCCATTGGCATTCGTTTGGGAATATTCGCTTTTGTCATCGGTATCGGCATCGTTACGTGGACGCTGAGCAAGAGTCTGTGGAAAGCGATTCTCGGGAGCGCGATCGTGAGCGCTGTTACGATCAAGATCATAAGCACCGTGTCGCTCCTCGCGCTCTGGAAGAGTCCGTTTGCGGCCGAGGGCTGGACGGCGCTCCCGTTTGAGATTTCACGGCGAGCCACCATTGTCATGAGCAACGGGTATTGGTGGAGGAACCTGTACGAACGCTTCCCCACAGCCATCGACGCGCAGGCGGAAGTCGCGGCGCGCTTGGTTGAGTCCGCTTTGGTCTTATTCTCGCTCGGACTCGTGCTCGTTTTCATCTTCCTCATCTTGATGGACAAGCGTTGGAGCATCCTCAAACACATCTATCGCACATGGGGTGCGTTTGATGCGGCGCTCTATTCGGTCCTTGGCGTTGTCTTCGCATCCACATCGGGAATCACCTCCTCCGGAGGAGCTACGTGCTTGTTCGCCGCCGGCTTGTTCATCCTCTTGCTTCTGGCGCTTCGTTTCACCATGGTATTGCGCCGGGATCTTTCCCGTTTGGAAGCGGATGAACGGAATCGCGTGAGCCAGCCCATCCTTCGCGGCGACATCACCATTGAAGGCGCCAAAGCCATGGCGCTCGCCGGCGAACTCTATCTGCTTTTCGTCGCATGGATTCTCGGATGGCCCGTGTTCGCCTGCGCGCTCGTGTACCTCTCGGCATCGAATCTCACGCGCAGCAAGCTCTGGTCTCAAAACGTTTGGGCCGCAACCATCTTCCGTGCGGTTGGCGCCGGCGCGCTCGCGCTCCTCGCCATGTTCTTCATTACGCAGGATGCCAAGATCACGACCATGGCGCTCACGGTCGTCACGATCGCCGCGCTCCACCGCGTATTCATCGAACTGTTTTGGCTGAAGCGAATGGTAACGTAACGGAGGAATAAGCGGACTGACGGATCGGTGCTTGGGCGGATAATAATGAAAAAACTCAAGAGAATGTTCCAACGGAAGCGGCTCGTATCTGAATTGACGTTACGGGCGTTTTCATTCTAAGTTAATCTTACGCGTACATTCCCAACCCCAAACGTGTCTTTTGCGACACAACGAGAACCTATGCCATCCCTGTACGATTACGCGAAATGTGGATCCGTGCGCGCCACGATGGTGATCGCGCCGCCCCGCAGCTGCTCGACGGCCCTCTCAATCGCTCTGGCGCAGTCGCCCGACATCCATCTGTACATTCACGAGCCGTTTGCCAACGGTTATGATGGCGTTCCTTCCGCATCCAAAGGCAACAAGATCATCGGCCGTTCCTGCCGGCGTATTCGGACGACCGGTATGGCTCCATCACCCTGTCGACGCCTTCTCATTAAGGAGATGTCGACCCATCTGGGTCTTCGTACGTTTCGTCGCCTGTGTTCGGCGTGCGATAGCACGCTGGTAATGCTCCGATGGCCGCTTTTACAGCTTCGCTCGGTCGCACGCGCTTGTGCGTGGGCTGACGCGGGTCATGCGGACGCGTTTCGGTTTGATTTCAGCCGATTTCTCTCCTCCGAATGGAAACGCTTTACCGCAAGCGGTGAATGGAAATACTATTTCATTCAGCCCTGGAGAGCGCTACGCGTGCAAATGGAATATCTCGCTCGCGCGTCTGCCGGCGACATCCCATCGCCGGTGCTGTTGGCCATGGATACGGAATTCGTGCGTGCACGTCCCAAGGAACTGCTCAGGTCCGCCGCCCGCAGACTTCATTTGCGATTCACCGATCAGATGCTTTCCGGATGGGACCGGCGCAAGATTGCGAACATGCGCGGCGACGGCTGGGCGAAGCGGGCGTTTGGCGCGCGCGGCCTCTATCGTCCCGAACGCCAGGCGGTTCCCCTGGAGGCCGTTTCGCAAGCGTGGCATCCCGCTTTGCTCGAAGCTATCGAAACCTATCTGTTTGCGCTCATGCAACCGGGCGCTGTCCGGCCGGTTTCCGCATCAAGCACGCGTCGGCTGTTTCTGACACCCGCCGGATCGGGACGTCGTTTTGCCGACTCCCACCCCGAGAGCTGTTACGCACTGGCGGCAACGGCTCCGGAGCCGTGTCCGGAGCTGATGCGGACGCTTCGCCGCCGCAACCCGGACCACGCCATGACCTTTGACGTCGTGGACGAACTCGTTCGTCGACTGGTAATGAATCGTTTGTGAAGTCGTATGAGCGGATGAATGCGCTTCATTCCTTGAAATTAAAAGTTCGTCTTCATAGGCAGCCCGGCCAAGCGTCGGGCTGCTTTTTCGATTGACAAGCCGGCAATTTTTGTTTATGTTCCATTTATACACGTTGCACATTTTTCTCTTTAGAAAGAGGTGAGATCATGGGTATCTTGGAATGGTTGACTGAATCGGACGAAGAAGCGAAAAAACGAAGAGAACGAGAGAGGCAGGAAGCAGAGAGTCGGAGAGTTTCATCGGGTGATCACATCAGCGGCATGGAGCCATCGAATTCGGACTCATATTCCGTGCATTCGCCGAGTATCAACAACCGGTGAGCGGTCTTCTCCTTCTTCAGGTCTATGAGTGGCCCGACATCTCGTCGGGCCGCTTTTTTGGCATAAAGTGGACTTGACATTTTTTTGAAAATGGTATATATTGGCGCACAGAGTTTTCACGTTCAGTTCCGAATCCGGAAAATTCCACAAGGAGGCCGCATGGTAAAAAAGATGCAAGAAGAGGGGCTTATCGTCCATCTGGAAGCTAAACCGAGAGCTCTCATGCGTTTTCATGAGATGGGCGGACGCGCAGGGTGCAAAAACGTCGCTCATCTCATCGGGAAGGCGCAAAGTACTGCGGCAATGATCATTCGGTCGATCCTTCATGATGGTTGGATCTGCTGTCTTGTCTCACGTGATGGGAGTTATACAAAAGATTTCTGCTACCTTGAGACGTTCAGATTAGCCGAGTACTTCAAGCTTCCCGAAACGGACTCCGCAACCGAAATCGCTACAGCGGGAATCGCTGTTCATCCGCATCCTGTTTCGGCAGGGACGCTCAGGAACTCCAAAATTTTCAGCATTCGGTACACAGCGGAGTATGTGGCGGATATGCATGTGCTCAAGGCGGAGCTCGCGGACGTCGGTGTGTACACGAATATTCCGCAAATCACTCGGGCGAGCATTCAAACGCTCGATGCCATGTATCACTTCCTCGATAAAGGGGAGCCGCTTCAGCTCTGGAAGGACGGCGTGGGCAAAGAGTTTTTTCTCGATATGGGTAGACGCGCCGCCTGATCATCACCTCTCCGTTCTTCAACTTCGTCTAGCAGCCCAGCATCAGCCGGGCTGCTTTTCTTTTCATTTACAGATTGACGAATCGGTTTCTTTATGTCCAAAATGAGCCGCACCTTACACGAAGGAGGCTACCTAAGATGGGAGAACTCATTCCGCTGTTTTCCAAAACGAATGTCCGTTTCGAACTGACGGCCGTTCAGCGTATTCGCTATGAGAGCCTGCAGGAAGTCTTGCGGCTTCGAAAGAGGAAAGACGTACCGGTCGTCGTCATCAATTTCATAGTTGACTACTTCCAGAAGAAGCACGAGGGCTGGACGCTCGTTATGGTCTGGGGGGATCGGGTTGCGGAAGTTGCCCTCGGAGATCCCCGACCTGCCCCGGCAAGGCCCGGGTGGCTGAAAGTTGCGCTCATGATTATCGTGATCGCCTTTGAACGGTTTGCCCGCGGTCTGCGGTACATCGCCGGCCTTGGATCAACACGTTCGCTCGGGTCCGAACCCCGCCTTTTGGAAAGCAAGGAGTATAAGATCCGATGTACGCGCAGAGTCTTTCAAGCCATACGTAGGATTCAGGAACGAGAGGCGGAAGCCGGATCAAACATCACCGTCGACCAGATGATGACTATGGGCACAGCCTTTTTGGAGTTCTACGCGAACGAACGGCAAAAGCATCCGGTTGAGCTCATCTTTCAAAACAAAGCTCGAGATAAAGGACTCGATTGGCTCTGGGAGGATTACCTGAACAAGTTCAGGTGATTTCTCCGATGCCGCTTCCTCATCGCAAGCAGTCCGGCTCCTCGTCGGACTGCTTTTTGCTTTATAAACCCCTTTAAAAACCGCACCCCCGCATTCCCGCACCCCCGCATTCCCGAACTCTTGACGCCACCCTGCTCCCACTGCTATAGTTCCGCCGCTTATTTTAGGGCTTTCAAGATGCCCTGAAAGCATATCTATACATGCCTACCGTAAACCAATTACTGCGAAAGAGCCGTAGAACCGCAAAGGTCAAGAGCAAGAGTCCGGCCATGCAGTACACGCTCGATACGATCAACAGAAAGCACACCAAGCTCAAGCGCGGCGCTTCCTTTAAGCGTGGCGTTTGCACGAAGGTCAAAACCGTCACGCCAACCAAGCCGAACTCGGCCATGCGTAAGGTTGCCCGTGTCCGTCTTTCAAACGGCGAGGAAGTCACGGCATACATTCCGGGCGAGGGTCACAACCTTCAGGAACACTCCATCGTGCTCATTCGCGGCGGCAGGGTCAAAGACCTTCCGGGCGTGCGCTACCACATCGTGCGCGGCGTGTATGACACCCAGGGCGTGGACGGACGCAAGCGCTCCCGCTCCATGTACGGAACCAAGAAGCCGAAAGTGAAGGCATCCTAAAACTATGCGGGGAAAGCAAGCTCCAAAGCGAAACATCCTTCCGGATCCAAAGTACGCACGCATCGACGTTGCGAAGTTTATCAATTACATCATGAGCGACGGCAAGAAAACCACGGCGCAAAAAGTTGTGTATGGCGCTTTCGACGCGATTGCGGAAAAGACGCAGAAAGATCCGCTCGAAGTATTCGATGCGGCCATGAAGAACGTGAGCCCGGTTCTCGAAGTGAAGTCAAAGCGCGTGGGCGGCGCGAACTACCAGATCCCGTTGCAGGTTCGAGCGGAACGCCGCACACAGCTCGCCTTTCGATGGGTCGTAAATGCCGCACGTTCGGTTAAAGGAAAGCCTATGGCGATTCGATTGGCGAATGAACTGATGGCGGCGGCGGAAAACAGCGGCGATGCGGTAAAGAAGAAGCAGGACGTTCAGCGAATGGCCGAAGCGAACCGCGCGTTTGCACATTTTGCAAGATAAGAGCCTACGAATGGAGGGTCTACGAATTACGAATGGGGTACGAATCTACGAATAACGGACATGGACGACGATGACGGACGTTTCAACAAGAAAAGAAAGTCTCCTCTTCGGAGATTGGATCTCGTTTTGCCAGAATTAAGCTATCAGATCGTCGGAAGTCTGTTTGAAGTTTCAAATGAACTGGGAGCCGGACATCTGGAGCGTGTTTATCAACGTGCAACAGCCATGGCGTTGCAAGAGCGGGGGATTGCGTTCCGCGAGCAGGTGCGCGTTCCTCTTCAGTTTTCCAATACGCCCGTCGGATGGTATCAGCTCGACTTTCTTATTGAAGATGCTGTCGTTCTTGAACTTAAGCAGGGCGAACGATTTAAAGCGGCAAATATTAAACAGGTGAACGTCTATCTCCAATCAGCGCAAAAGCCTCTGGCGATTCTCGCAAATTTCTGTAAAGAAGGAGTCCTTTTCAAGCGGATCCTCAATGAATCAGCGCAGAGTCCGCATTCGTAGATTCGTACCCCATTCGTAATTCGTAGGCCATAATAATAAAACTATGCCCAGAGAATACTCACTTGAATTGACCCGTAACTTCGGGATCATCGCCCACATCGACGCAGGAAAGACCACGGTCACCGAGCGCGTGCTTTTCTATACCGGAAAGAAGCACAAGATCGGCGAGGTGCACGAAGGAGAAGCGACCATGGACTGGATGGAACAGGAGCAGGAACGCGGCATCACCATCACGTCCGCGGCCACGACCTGTTTCTGGAAAGGCCATCGCATGAACCTCATCGATACGCCCGGACACGTTGACTTCACCATCGAAGTTGAACGGTCGCTTCGCGTGCTCGACGGAGCGGTTACCGTTTTCGACGGCGTTGCCGGCGTGGAACCGCAATCCGAAACGGTCTGGCGCCAGGCGGATAAGTACAAAGTTCCGCGCATGTGCTTCGTGAACAAGCTCGACCGAACGGGTGCGGATTTCGATAAGGATGTGGAGTCCATCCGAACACGTCTCACCAAGGACGCCTACCCGATCCAGCTCCCCATCGGTACGGAAATGCAGTTTAAGGGAATCGTGGATCTCATTGAAATGAAAGCGTTCATGTATGAAGACGAACTCGGCCAGAACATCTCCATAGAGGAAATACCGGAGAATATGAAAGCGCTTGCGGAAGAAAAGCGCGGTCAGTTTTTGGAAGCGCTCTCCGAAACGGACGAAGCGCTCATGGAAAAATATCTTTCCGGCGAGGCACTCTCTGTGGATGAGGTTAAAAAAGCTCTCCGCAAAGCCGTTATCGGAAACCAGATCATCCCGATCCTCTGCGGAACGGCGTTGAAGAATAAGGGCGTTCAGCCGCTCTTGGACGCGATCGTGGATTACCTCCCGAGCCCGCTCGACGTTCCGGCGATCCGGGGGCATGCGGTGGATGACGAGGAGACGATCATTGAACGTTCGGCATCGGACGAAGAACCGTTTACGGCGCTCGCATTTAAAGTGATGACTGATCCGTACGTGGGAAAACTCATCTTCTTTCGCGTGTATTCCGGAAAGCTGACCGCGGGATCGTACGTTCTGAATGCGACGACCGGGGAGCGCGAACGGCTGTCCCGCATCGTGCGTATGCACGCGAACGATCGAGAGGAAGTTCCGGAAGTCTACGCCGGAGATATTGCGGCCGCAGTCGGGCTCAAGGGTACCTTTACGGGACACTCACTCTGCGATGAGAACAATCCGATCATCCTGGAATCGATCAAAGCGCCGGAACCGGTTATCTCCATTGCCATTGAGCCGAAGACGAAAGCGGATCAGGACAAGATGGGTATCGCGCTCCAAAAACTGGCGGAAGAGGACCCGAGCTTCAAGGTGCGCACGGACGAAGAAACGCTCCAGACCATTATCAGCGGCATGGGAGAACTCCATTTGGATATTCTCGTGGATCGCATGAAGCGTGAATTTCAAGTCGAGGCGAATGTCGGAAAGCCGCAAGTTGCATATCGTGAAACGATTAAAGGTGAAGCCGAAGCGGAAGGAAAGTTCGTTCGTCAGTCCGGCGGACGCGGTCAGTACGGGCACTGCTACATTCGCATCAAACCGCAGGAGCGCGGCAAGGGGTATGAATTCCATGATGAAATTAAGGGCGGCGTGATTCCAAAGGAGTACATTCCGGCCGTGAACAAAGGAATCCAAGAGGCGATGACGCGCGGCGTCTTGGCCGGCTATCCGTTGCAGGATATCGATGTCACGCTCTACGACGGTTCCTACCACGATGTCGACTCATCGGAAGCGGCATTTAAAATTGCCGGATCCATGGCGTTCCAGGAAGCGGCAAAGAGAGCCGGGCTCGTGCTCCTCGAACCGATCATGAAGATTGAGGTCGTAATGCCGGAAGAATCCATGGGAGATGTTATCGGTGACTTGAACTCGCGACGAGGACAGATAAACGAGATGACCGAGCGTGGGGACATGAAGGTTGTAAGCGCATTCGCTCCACTCGCCGAAATGTTCGGCTACGTCACATCGCTTCGATCGCTCTCGCAGGGGCGTGCATCGAGCACCATGGAATTTGAACACTACGCGCCAACTCCGCAGGCTGTGGCGGAAGCTGTGATTGAAGGACGATCAAAGAAGGGATAGCGTATTAGAAATTTGAAGCACAAAATCCGTTGATTCAAATTCAGCGGATTTTTGATTTTAAAAATAATGATTTTTACCGTCAACCATAAGGATTATCTCTCATTCGCGTGAAGAGGTGCATTGACGAAACGGATATTATTTGGTATCCCGATAGTCATAGCTTTCGCATATTTTGATTCGCAATAAGGAGGGGGTTCATGTCTAAAACAGCCATTCTCCCCTCAAGAGAGGGGATAGAAAGGATTCGAGAGCTCGTGGCTCGGTTTAATTCGAACAGCGGTTATCTCGAGAAAGAACTCGGACTGGAGTTGATCGATCTCACGAGAGATCCGAGAAATCTCAGCGGAATGACGAAAGTCGAGATCGAAAACTTGCGCAGGACGGTAAGAGTCGTCAGATCGCAGTCAGGATTCTACTGAGGTACCCATGTCGCCGTACATTCGCTAGAGAGCCCGTATCAATCTACTCTGATCGGGCTTTTTAGTTTTTAAT
>CAYMPS010000036.1:0-12058 GCA_964392485.1 uncultured Gammaproteobacteria bacterium
GACGGAGTTTTCTCTACGCACGACGGACGGCGTACTCTTTACTATGATTATACGAAAAGATATGGTTACAAGATGATGCGAATATGAAAATACTTCTGATAAAGAAATATTCATCGCCATTCCTTTATTTCCTGACAGTGGTCGATTTAATCGTACTCACGCTTTGGACCAGTAGCAGAGTATACTCTTTTACTTTTCTGCCAATTGTTTTTATTTTCGGCCTTCTGCTCTTTTCTGCCGCCAACATGGCCCTTTCTCGCTTTGAAGGACTGACCGCACCAAAACTTTTTGACCACTTTCGTCAGTCTTTTTTTTGCTATGCGCTGCTCTTTTACATTTTAATCCTCATCTCCTCTAATTTTTTCAACTTTTTACATCAAATTCACGATACCGAGTGTATACGCGTTTCCCATGATGGCCCCTTCGCATGCGCATGGGATCTTAAAGGAGTCTACTTTTCAAGCGTTGTCATGCTTGCGGCCCTGGAGGCCATCCTGCTTAATGTATATTACCTGCTCATGAAACCGCCCTATGCAAAAAGGATTCTTCATCACCATTGACGGAACGGACGGGTCGGGAAAAGCGACGCAGGTGAATCGGCTCGTCGAGCGGCTCAAAGCCCTGGGAAAAAAGGTTGAAATTCTTGATTTCCCCCGCTACGGAAATCCTGCCGCATTCTTCGTGGAGCGGTATTTGCGCGGCGAGTATGGCAGTCCGGAGGAGGTTGGCGCCAAACGCGCCTCGGTTTTCTACGCCCTCGACCGCTTCGACGACAGCGCGCGCGTACAGACGCTCCTTGATGAGGGGACGATCATCGTATCGAACCGCTACGTCTCCGCGAACAAGGGACATCAGACGTCTCACCTGCACGGACAAGAGGAGCGCCGCCAATTCCTGCGATGGCTGAACGAGCTGGAGTACGGCGTCTTCGGCATTCCGATACCGGACCTCACACTCCTGCTCCACGTACCCGCGGAAATCGGCCTGAAGCTCGCAGAGGAGCGGGACAAAGCCGGCGTCAAAGCCGGAGGCTCCACGGACATCCTCCAGCAGGCCGAACATCTGAAACGGGCCGAGGAAGCGTACCTCGAACTCCCGGGACTGGATGACGTGGAGCACTGGCAAATCGTTGAATGCATTGAGAACGGCGAACTCCTGCCCATCGACGCCATCCACGAACGGGTGTGGCACATCGTCGAACCCATGATCGCTCAAAACGGCTGAACCACTCGGCTGCCTTTTTCATTCCGGAAATATTGAAAAAGCGTAAAGGCGGGGCAAGACCCCCCTTACCTTCCTGAATGTCTGCGATGCGGATGATGACATTCGTCGACATTCGATATTCGGTATTCGACATTCGATATTTACCCTGTTTCCTGTTATCCTGTCCTCATATGTCACAACCCCTCATCGGTGCCTGGAAGCTCATTACGGAGTCTTGGCACGCATTTACGAGCACCTGGGATACCACGGTGCGCTACTCATCGTGGTACATCCTCATGGCGGTTCTCACAGCCCTGTACCTCTTTTTGCCGGACGTAACCGGCATGGGGCTCATCGGCTTCGTCGCGTACGCCGCGGGAATAGTCATTGCGGTTTGGACGAGCATCCGCGTGTACCAGGTCGTGTTCGCGCTTGAGCGCAAACAGCCGATCTCGGCAAAGACCACGCAAACGGCTCTTACGCTGTTCTGGCCCATCATCCTGGTGGGGCTCCTCGTCGGCTTCGCAACGCTCGGCGGATTCATCTTGCTCGTTCTCCCGGGCATCTACCTCGCAATACGCCTGACGTTCTCTCAGCTCTCCGTGATTGACGGCGGCAAGAGAGGAACGCAAGCGATCAAGGATTCCTGGGCCCTCACCAAAAATCGATTCTGGCCCATACTCGGAAGGGAGATCGCGGCCGTGATCGTCTTCGGCTTTCTACTCGTCGCGGTGTCCGGAGTCGCATTCTGGATCGTAACCAAGCTCGCGGGCACGGGCGGCTACCAAGCCATGGTCGGAACCGAGAATCAAAATCCGGCCGTCGCCGGCGCGAACATTTTGGTGAACGGCATCGTGCAGGCGGCCTTCATCCCGCTCATGTACATCTTCCAGGTGAAGCTGTATCTGAACCTCGTGAAAACGAAGTAGCCTCCGGCATCATTCGAATTATTGAGAAGCTCCGGGTTCGTCTCGGAGCTTTGGATTGTTCGCGTGTTGGCGTGTTACGTGTTGGCGTGTTTGCGCGGAAAGAAAAACGCGCAACACGCGAACTCGTGAACTCGCCAACAATTAGAATAAAGAACCACTCGCCGGTCCCCCTTGCCTCCCCCGCCGTCCTGCGATAACCTTCGTGCCATGAAATACGCTCCCATCATCGGATTGGAAATCCACGTCCAGTTAAAGACGAAATCCAAACTCTTCTGCTCCTGCGCGAATATCAACGAAGGAGACGCGGAGGCGAATACGGCCATCTGCCCGGTGTGCACGGGTCAGCCCGGCGCGCTCCCGGCGCTCAACGCGCATGCGCTGGAGCTCGCCATGCTCGCGGGCCACGCCATGAAATGCGCCATCCCGGATACGGCCAAGTTCGACCGGAAGAACTACTTCTACCCGGACCTGCCCAAGGGCTACCAGATATCCCAGTTTGACCTTCCGGTATGCGGAAAGGGACAGCTTGATATCACGGTTGATGATGAAAACGCATCGAGGAAAGAAGTGCGCATCGGTATTACGCGTGCGCATTTGGAAGAAGACGCGGCCAAGAACCAGCACGCACCGGACGGCAGCTCCACGCTCGTGGACTACAACCGCGGCGGCACCCCGCTCCTCGAGATCGTCACGGAGCCGGACTTTCGCTCCCCGGCCGAAGCCAAGGCGTTCCTGCAGGAACTTCGATCCATCATGCGGAGCATCGGCGTTTCGGACGCGGACATGGAAAAGGGACAGATGCGATGCGATGCGAACATCTCGCTCATGCCGC
This sequence comes from uncultured Gammaproteobacteria bacterium, assembly GCA_964392485.1. GTDB lineage: Bacteria > Patescibacteriota > Patescibacteriia > 2-12-FULL-60-25 > 2-12-FULL-60-25 > 2-12-FULL-60-25. The sequence goes on from CAYMPS010000036.1 coordinate 2,965, forward strand.
TGAATGACGACGGAACACCGGCACAGATTGAGCTGAATCCGAAAGTGGAAGTAAAGAACCTGAACTCTTTCAAGGCCGTTGAGCGCGCACTCGCGTATGAGATCGAACGGCAGACGGATCTGTACGATACGAACACGCCGCCGCTCCAGAGTACGCGCGGCTGGGATGAGAACCGCGGCGTCACCACGGACCAGCGGAGCAAGGAGGGGTCCGCGGATTATCGCTACTTCCCGGAGCCGGATCTGCCCCCGGTCAATCTGAAGGAAATTCGCGATATGATGCGCTCTAAGCTCCCGGAACTGCCCGGGTCGACTCGGAGGAGGCTTCAGGAGGAATACGGCTTCTCCGAGGCAAATGCGGCCTTCCTGGTGGCAAATGAGGGCTGGACAGGCTATGCCGAGCACGTCATGAGCGAACTTGCCGAATGGATCGGGAGCGATAAAGCGGAAGACCAGAAAGCGAGCCTCGCAAAACTCACCGGAGGATGGCTCACGTCGAAGCTCGCGGGCTTTCTCACGGAAATGAACCGGACCATTCGCGAAGTGAACGTGACCCCGGAAAACTTCGCGGAATTCATCAAAATCCTGCACCAGGGCGAGATCAATTCCGCGAACGGCCAGAAGCTCCTCAGGCTCATGATTGAGCACGGCGCAGACCCGAGCCACCTCATGGAGGAACATAACCTCGGTCAAAACATGGACGAAAACGAACTCCGCGTTGTCGTGGAACGCCTGATCGCGGAAAACCCCGCGCAGGTTGAACAGTACAAATCCGGAAACGAGAAGATCCTCATGTGGTTCGTGGGAGGTGCCATGAAAGCCACGGAAGGGAAAGCAAACCCTGAAGCGGTGAAGGAGCTGGCGAAAAAGATTATTGGATGATGACCACGGTGGCGTAAGGGCGGGGTGCCCCCGCCCCCGAGGACATCCCCCACCCCGTCATCCTGAGCCCCGCCCCGCAGAGGAGCGTCCGAAGCTCCCAATCCAATGGCGGGGCGAAGAACCCCTTGGAAGAGGTAATGTCCCACGGGAGAAATTAAAGAGGAGGCTGTTAAGAAATCACTTGATGGCTTTTTAATTTATGCCATTGACCGCTCCACCGTGTAATCTCATTGCAGGGTTACCGCTCCACTACACCGTCGCCTCGATTCGCCGCATAACCCGAAAGTGCGACAGGATCCGCACTACGGCGTCACCCCGAGCGAGGACGCCGGAGTTCACACGCCAAACTTGTTTGGTGTGTGAACGAAGGCGGACGAGCCGAGGGGTCCCTTTCCGGTCGCAACGTGCCAAAGTAAGACCATGGCGCTTCCGTTACGTGGCGTGAGGTTTCTTTGTAAAGGGATTCGGAGGCACGAAAGGGACCCCTCGGCTCGTCGCGAGGAGCGCTCTGCTTCTTTCGAATCCGACGGCGCTCCTTCACTCGGGGTGACGCCGTAGTGGAGATCGTAATTGCAGAATGGCGTTGTGAGAAGTAGAAAAGCGACGCCTATAAGGAATGCACGTCACGAATGTTTAAAGCTTCCCTTCCCACGGAACCACATTCTCGCGATCGAGGATGAGCCGCGGCCTGCCGTCGATGCGTTCTCCGCGATAGATGGTAACGGACGTGTTTTTAAACTGCGCCTCCTCATAGCGCCGAACAGCCTCGTCAATGGAAAAGTGATGGATGAGGCGCTGGAATAAGATGAGCCAATGGGCGTGAACCACGATGAGCACACGCTGATCTTCGCAGTCTCGGGACAGGGTGCCGAGAAAACTATGGATGCGCATCTCCACATCCGCCCAGTTCTCTCCCCCGGGCGGGCGGTAGTGGTAGTAGCCCTCGCGCGTTTTGCGTTCGATCTCATGCGGAAGGTACTCCGCGATCTCATCGTGCGTCATGGTGTGCCAGATGCCGCGCTGGGCCTCTGCCAGGCGCGGGTCCTCGTACGCACGTTCATCAGGACACAGGATGTTCATCGTCTCTTTCGCGCGCCGGTAGTACGACACGTAGCGCACGTCGAACGAAAAGCCCTGTTCTTTCAGGTACGCCGCCGTGATCTCCGCCTGTTTGCGTCCCCGTTCCGTGATGCCCAACGAATGCGTGGCGATCGGAAGCTTGGCACGTTCATCCGCGGTCCGGATGTTTCCTTCGGATTCCGCGTGGCGCACGAGCACGAGGAGCTTGGGCCAGGCCATATGCCCCATAACGTACGCAGGAGAATACTCTATGTCAATAATGTGGAACGCTTTGAAGGAACAATGACCAAACAACAAGGAACAAATAAATTCCAATTCTTCAATGTTCCGAAATCCCTCTCAATGAGGGCATGTGCCCATCCGGGTCTCTGATTTCCAAAAAGAGCTGTTTGGAATTTGTCATTTGGAGCTTGTTTGTTCCTTGTGGTCTGTTATCTTGCTTACTTCCTGAAATTTCTTGACTAAATCCTCTTTTTCCTATATTACATACGCATCCTCAAACCATAAGGAGACAGGATGACCCTTCAAAACCAGCCGGAGACCCCGCAACACGAACCTCACAGCGAGGAAGTACGCCCATACACGTTCAACGACCTCACGACGTATCTGTTCCGGATCATGGAAGAATTTCGCATGAACGGCGTGGGATTCAAGCGTGCGATGAATAAAAGTCGCCTTGGACCGGGGAACAAGTGGTCCATCCGTCTGGCATACGAAAAGCCCACCCTACGAATATCCGTGTTCTTGGACAAGGAACGATTGATCATACGTCTTATTCCGCGTTCCGCAAAAGGCGCGGACCTGGGAGATATCGCTATCGCATGCATCGCGGGCGTGTCTGAATGGACTTCTTGTGCAGAAATCTTCACCTCGGAACCGAAATGGCGAAAGGAATTCTGGAAGACCGTTCAACGATTTGGCCTGTTCAATATCGATATCATGGAAACCAACAGTCGTGACTCCTTCAACATCTCGGAACAGCGGGCTATGGACGCGATCGAAACCGTGATCGAAGTCTTCAAGAGCAGAAGCAGGGAAGCATCGTCCTAACGGGCCAAGGCCCCTCAACGTAAAAGGCGCGAATGAGATTCCTCATCCGCGCCTTTATATTTTTATTGAAATAATCCCCCATCGCGTTAGACGCGATCGTCCGTTTTCAGCCATTCCCCCACAACCTTCACCCCCTCGTCCGCGCTCTTGACCCAGTTGATGCGCCGGTCGCGCTTGAACCATGTGAGCTGGCGCTTTGCGTATTGCACGGTTTGTTTTTTGAGCCGTTCCACGGCTTCTTCCAGCGTCACGCGCCCGAGCAGGTACTCCGCGAAATCGCGATACCCGAGCGCCGTGAGCGCCGGCGCATTTAACGGAATATCCTGCTTTAAGAGTTCGCGGATCTCCTTGACCAACCCGCGCTTCACCATATTCTCCACGGCCACGCGGATGCGCGCATTCAGGTCTTTGGATGTCCGCGCGATCCCGATCTGCAGCGCATCGACCACCGGCTCCCCCTTCTTCCGAAGCTCGCTGAACTTCTTGCCCGAAAACGTGGATACTTCGAGCGCACGGATCACGCGGCGCTTGTTTTTGATATCAACAATTTCGAACGCATCCGGATCAAGGACCAACAGGAGGGCGATGAGTTCGCGGAGCGGCTTGCTCTCAAATGACCGCCGGAATGCCATTTGGGGCTCCACGTGCGGAAACTGAAGATTGTCTACGATTGCGCTGATGTACAGCCCCGTCCCCCCGACGACAATCGGTAAATGCCCGCGGCGCTCAATGCCTCGAATCGCTTTCATGGCCGCCTCGCGCCACTGCGGCGCGGCGTACGACTCCGTGGGCGGCAAAAAATCCATGAGGTAATGCGGAACGCCTCGATACATGAATGCCTTGTGCCGCAAGTACTCCCCGCGTTCTCCCACCGGCTTTCCGGTTCCGATATCCACCTGCTTGTAGAGCTGGCGGGAATCCGCATTAATGACTTCCCCGCCGTATTTCTTGGCAAGCTTCACGCCCAAATCCGTCTTACCGCTCGATGTGGGACCAATCACAAAAACGACGCGCGGAAGCGCCTTTGCTGTTTTTGCGCCCTTTGTTGTTTTTTTCGTCATCTTCTTATTCATATACCGGACACAGGGATGTACGTTACGGATGATGCGTCTTGTTCCTGAAGCACAAACGTCCGTAACGCGAACATAAAAAGCGGGAGGTCTCGACGATCGACGCTATCCCGCCCTTGCCTGTTTTACGATATCACGAGTTGATGATGCAATCAATCAAATCAAAAATTATGCGTTTCGTCATCTAAAGTTCCCGGTATCTCCGACGAAGTGGCGTTTAGCGTTTGGCCGGATGGACGGTTCATGAAAGTTAAACGCCAAACGCGTATCCTCTCCAAGTCACTTTTTCTCCTGATCAAAATTCAACGCGATGGAGTTGATGCAATATCGCTTGCCTGTTTCCGTTGGCCCGTCATTAAACAGGTGACCCAAATGCGCACCGCAGTTCGGACACGTAACTTCGGTGCGCCACATTCCGTGGCTTTCGTCCTTTGCATACCCAACGGCCTCCTCGCCGATGGGCTTGTCAAAACTCGCCCACCCGCACGTGGACCCGAACTTGGCCTTGGACGAAAAGAGCTCGGCTCCGCAGGCCCCGCACCGGTAGGTTCCGGCTTCCGTCGTATGTTCGTATTCGCCCGTATGAGGCGCTTCCGTCCCCTTCTCGAACATCACGTGGTATTGCTCCGGAGACAATTCCTTCTTCCACTCTTCTTTTGACTTGTTTGGTTTATCAGGCATATAAATATCTTTGTGTCGTAAATATCGAATGTCGAATATCGAAAATCGTATCTCTGCATCTAACGATGCTAAACACCCTTTCGATATTCGATATTCGGGTTTCGATATTTCAAACGTGGCATGCCGCCCCGCCGTTCTTTTCAGCGTACCGCTGATGATACTCCTCCGCTTCATAGAACGGCCCGGCCTCCGTGATCTCGGTGACCACACTCCCCGATTGCTTGGCCTTGGATGCTTCGGCCTCCTGTTTTTGCACCGTTGAAAGATAAAAGACCGCGGAACGATACTGGCTCCCCACATCCGGTCCCTGGCGGTTCATCTGCGTGGGGTCGTGCATCTTCCAGAACGCGTCGAGTAATCGCTCATAAGATACCTTGTCCGGATCATAGGTAACGCGGACGGATTCCGCATGCCCGGTTGCGTTCGTGCAGACCTGTTCGTACGTCGGATTCGGAACCGTGCCGCCCGTGTATCCGGAACGAACGTCAATCACGCCCGGAATCTTCCGGAATGCATCTTCGACGCCCCAAAAACACCCTGCGGCAAATATGGCTGTTTCTTTCATAAAAGCAATATAATTCAGCTGACTCATTCGCTGGTTCGCTTGAATATTTCGGTTCCAACAAGCCAACGAGATAACCAGCAAACCAGCCAACTATTTCATCTCCATCTCAATCTCCATCAGCCGGTTGTACTTCTCCACCCGATCCGAGCGCGACAGCGATCCGGTCTTGATGAACTCCGCGCCGGATGCGACGGCGAGATCCGCGATCGTCGTGTCCGCCGTCTCGCCCGACCGGTGCGATACGGAGACCGCAAACTTCGCTTTGTGCGCCAATGTGATGGCCGCGACCGTTTCCGTGAGCGATCCGATCTGGTTCAGTTTGATGAGGATGGCGTTCGCGGCCTTCTCGTCGATGCCGCGCTTGAGCCGTTCCACGTTCGTGACGAAGAAATCATCCCCAACGATCACGGACTTCTTCTTGAGCGAGGGGAGCGACTGCTTCCATGCCTCCCAATCATCCTCATGGAACGGATCCTCAATGGAGATGAGCGGGAAATTCTTCTGCCAATCCAGATAGCGTTTCTGAAGCTGCTTCCACGTATATTTCTTCTTCTCCGTCTTCATGTGGTAGATCTTGTTCCGCTTGTCGTAGAACTCTGAGCTCGCCACGTCCGTCGCCAATGCGATGTCCGTGCCCGGGCGATAGCCGGATTTTTTGATGGCTTGGACGAGAAGTTCGAAAGCCGCTTCCACGTTCTTGAGCTTCGGCGCGTATCCGCCCTCGTCCCCCACGGTTGTGGCGTATCCCATCTGCTTGAGAATCTTCGCGAGCGTATGGAAGACTTCGGATCCCGCGCGGACGCGCTCGGCCATGGTGCGCTGGCGCGGCACGATCATGCACTCCTGCACGTCGAGCGCCCAATTCGCATGCGCTCCGCCGTTTAACACGTTCATGGTCGGGATCGGCAGTCCGGCCGGCCGCTTGAAGTCAAACGTCTTTCGGAGCGACTTCCAGAGCGGCATCTTCCGATGAACGGCCGTTGCCTGCGCGAGGGCGAGCGACACCGCGAGGATGGCGTTCGCGCCGAGCCTGGACTTGTTCGGCGTGCCGTCGAGCGCAATCATCATCCGGTCCAGCTTCTCCTGTTTCTGCGCATCCTTGCCCCGAAGCTTTGGCGCGATGATCGTATTGACGTTCTGAACGGCTTTCATGACTCCCTTCCCCTGATATTTCTTCCCGCCGTCGCGAAGCTCAAGCGCCTCATGGATGCCGGTCGATGCACCGGACGGAACCTTGGCCTCTGCCGTGGCGCCGGAAGATAAGGTGACGCGGCAGGCAACCGTGGGATTCCCGCGGGAGTCCAGAATCTGCCGCGCGCGTATGGATGTGATACGGGATGATCTGATCATATGATTATGTCTGTTTCAATGGAGCGAGTCCCGGAAGCTTCCCTTTCTTCGCGATGAATTCCAGCATAGCGCCTCCGCCGGTCGAAACGAAGTCCACCATGTCCCGCATTCCCGTCTCCGCGATGATCGGGAGCGTATCTCCCCCGCCCACCACCGCGAACGGACGGCCCTTCGCGCGAAGGGCAATGGCCTTGGCGATAACCAGGCTCCCGTGAGAAAAGCATGGAATTTCCGTAACGCCGAACGGACCGTTCCATACGATCGTTTCCGCTTTACGAATCTCCTGAACCCACGCCCGCATGGTCTCGGTCCCGAGATCTCCGATGATTTCCGACTTCTTCACGTCCGCGATATCCGCACGGCGCACCTTGGCTCCGCGCGCAATGCGATTCGCCACGATCGCGTCCGTGGGCAGAACGATCTTTTTGTTCTTCACGTACGTTCGCGCGACGGTGATCGCATTCTTTTCGATGAACGACTTGCCCACGTTCAGCCGCTTGGCTGCGAAGAACGGATGCGCCATGGCCCCGCCGATGAACACCTTGTCCGCGATCTTCAGGAGCTGTTCGAGGACGGGGAGTTTGGAGCTCAATTTCGCTCCGCCGATGAATGCGTAGTACGGGCGCTTCGCTTTCGTGAGGATCTTGTCCAGTGCATTCACTTCAGCCATGAGCGCCGGACCCGCATACGATGAAAGAGCCTTCCCCAGCCCCGTGACCGAGGCGTGCGGCCGATGGCAGCTCGCGAATGCGTCGTTGATGAAGATTTTCGCGCACGACGCATACGCTTTCACGATCTTCGGATCATTCTCCTCTTCTCCGGGCTGAAAACGCACGTTCTCAAGGCAAACGATATCTCCGCTCTCATACGTCTTTACCCGCTCGGCGAATGCCTTCACGCCCGAGGCATTCGAAAAATCCGCATCGAGGTACTGCACCGGAAGTTCCGTATACGAACGGATCGCTCTAACGAGCGGCTTCGTGGAATAGGCCGCTTCCCTGCCCTTCGGACGCCCGAGGTGCGTCATGACGAACACGATCGCTCCCCGCTTCCGCAAATCCTTGAGGAGCGGGAGCGAGCGTCGAACCTTCTCCGTCTTCCCCGTCGCTGCATCAAAATGGAGAGGAACATTCCAATCAACGCGCACGAGGACGCGCTTGTTGCGAAGCTTGAGACTTTTTGGGAGTGCGCGAAGTTTCATACGGCGGCCGGCGGCTGGCTTTTCCGGCCAGCTGCCAACAGTCAAAAGCTAACTGCCTTTTCCGATTCGGATCGCCATCTCCGCCAATCGGTTGCTGTATCCCCACTCATTGTCGTACCACACGATGAGCTTGAGAAAATCTCCATCAATCACCTTGGTCATACCCAAATCCACGATTGCGCTCGCGGGATTGCCTATGAAATCGCTTGAAACCAGCGGTTCATCCGTCACTTCCACGATGCCTTTGAAGAGCGGGTTCTTTGCCGCTTTCTTTAGAGTCTCATTAACGTTTTCCGCGGTTGTCTTTTTCTTTAAGAGGATCGTGTAATCCGAAAGGGAAACCACGGGTGTCGGAACGCGGATGGAAATGCCATCAAATAATCCCTTGAGTTTCGGGATGACTTCCGTCGTCGCGATAGCCGCCCCGGTCGTGGTCGGAACGATGTTCATTGCGGCTGCTCGCGCGCGGCGTAAATCGCTGTGCGGAGCGTCCTGCAAACGCTGATCCGCCGTGTAGGAATGGATGGTCGTCATCATGGCTTTCTTGATGCCGAACGCTCCTTCGATGATGGCCGCAATCGGAGCGATGCAGTTCGTGGTGCAAGATGCATTATTCGTGATCTTCTCCTTCTTGTACTTTTTATCATTTACGCCGATGACGTGCGTGGGCACATTCCCGCCCTTTGCCGGAGCGCTGATAATCACATGCTTGGCGCCGGCCTTGAGATGCAACGATGCTTTCTCCTTGTCCCGAAAAAACCCCGTGCACTCCAGGACCACGTCCACGTTCAGAGTCTTCCACGGAAGGTTTGACGGATCTTTTTCCGAAAATACGGGAATCTTTGTTCCTCCGATCTTCAGGTGTTTACTGTCGGATGAAACCGATTTGTCATACGCGCCATAGACCGTGTCATGTTTACATAAGTGCGCGAGCGTCTTTGTGTCCGTTAAGTCGTTAATGGCAACGACGTTGAATCCCGGCTTTCCGAAGCCGGCTTTGAGGGTATTGCGGCCGATGCGGCCGAATCCGTTGATGGCGATTCTAGGCATATTGTTGAACTCCATCATACACCACGCGGGAGATTATTTAAAAAAAATTACCATGATCGGAGGCGTCGAGAAGCGATCAAAATAACCCCATCGCGTTAAACGCGGCGGGGTTATTTTTCGATCCTGTTGATTATTCGCAAGCCTCTTTGCCTTCCGCCGAAAGCTC
>CAYMPS010000037.1:0-2500 GCA_964392485.1 uncultured Gammaproteobacteria bacterium
ATAGAATATATGCCTACACAAGAGCGCGTTATCACCATATCAATAAAGACGATCGTACAGGTCATCTTTACCCTCCTCATCCTCGCATTTTTATGGGCGATCAGGGATATCATTGCCGTGGTTTTTGTGGCCCTCATTCTTGCGGCCGTGATGAATCCGTTCGTGGACTGGCTGGGGAAATATAGAGTACCGGCGGCCGCGGGGGCGATCCTGTTCTATATCATTCTCTTCGGCATCTTTTCTCTGGCTTTTTTCCTCATCGTCCCTCAGCTCATCGAGCAGATTTCGCACCTCGCCGTGATCTTCGGCGGAGAATCGGTGCAATTCGTGAACGCGCTCCAAGGCATTTTGGAAATATCGCGAACCTTCTTGGCGGAACACTCCATCGATGTGCAGTCGAGCTTCGGATCCATACAAGAGCACCTCCCGAATCTCATGCGAACCGCGCTCGGATTTCTCGTGGGCGTCTTCGGCGGCATCGTGAATTTCGTCCTCGTCTTCGTGCTCGCATTCTACATGGTCGTGGAAGAGAAGGAGGCGATGCGGTGGTTTAAGAACCTCCTGACGGAGAAGTATCAGCACTTCGCCACGAACACGCTGGTTCAGGTTCAGAAGAAATTCGGCCGGTGGCTCATCGGACAGATGTTTCTCAGTTTGATCATCGGCACGCTCTACTACATCGGCCTCCTCATCCTCGGCGTCGAGGGAGCGCTCCTTTTGGGCATCTTCGCCGCATTCGCGGAGTTCATTCCGTACGTCGGTCCGATCATCACGGGAATCGTCGTGATTCTCGTTGCGTTTACGCAGTCTCCGGTTACCGCGTTGTTGGCGTTCATCCTGATGATCCTGGTGCAGCAGCTTGAGAACCACATCATCGCCCCGAAGATTTTGCAAAAGGCCGTTGATCTGAACCCGGTTATTATCATCATCGCATTCATGGTCGGTGCGAAGCTCTTTGGCGCGGTGGGAATGATCCTCGCGATTCCGGTAACCACGGCCGCTTCCGTTGCCATTATGGAATTCGCTCGATTGAAGAAATCCGGCGCGGAATAATGAACACTATGCAAAAAGGACCGTCTCAGAAACCCCCGACAGCCTCCCCGCGCGTTCCTCCGAATCCCGCGCAGCCGGCCTCTCCGTTGCCGCAGCCTAAGCCCGCGCCGTTGAGCAAACGGTATTCTCCGTCCAAGCCTTTCTACAAAGAAGTGAAGCCGAAGGTGGGAGAGAACGTGCTCGTCTGTTCCCTCTACGCGCTTATCATTCTCATCGTCCTCGCCGCGGCAATCCTCATCGGCGTGGCGAAGACCGGCTTGTTTACGATTCCGATCGCATCCGGCCTCTATCACGGGCCCGAACCCACGCGCATCGTTGAAGCCGGCGTCATGGACACGGACGCCTTCGTTGATCAGATCAGCCGCTCCGTGAGTTCAGCCGTGTTGCGCGGAGAGAAGGCTCCGTATACGGTGCCGATCACCGAAGCGGATCTGACGGCCATGGCGCGAGGCGGGTTGGCGGACATCATTCGCGAAGAGCGCGTCATACCGGAAGGCACGCAGATCGTGGTAACGCCGGAGTACGTGGAAGCATCCGGAACGTTTTTGATGGATGCGGCGAAGATCGATCTGCTCATTCAGTTCATTCCGGTCATCGAAGAGAATGAATTGCGTTTCGATATCAGCAAAGCGTACCTCGGAGACATTCCCGTTTCTCCCGATCTCGCAAAGAGCATGGAGAGCCTGTTGTTCACCAAGGATTTTGCCGCGTGGAGCGTCAATATGGGTTCCGTGAGCCTCCGGAGCGTGAATCTCAAAGACGGGGAGCTTGAGTTCATTCTGGATGAAGCGAAGTAGCGGAACGTCTGTATCGCTTCGTTTCGCTCGGCGCGACGGGTTCGCCCTCGGCAAGGAATAATGAAATTCGAATATCGAAAAGGAGCCCAAGAGGCTTCTTTTCGCAGAGAGGGGATTTCGATATTTGATATTCGGACGTCGATATTTACGCCGGAGTCTTTTAAAAAATATGTAACAATGGTAAGCAATAGAGGTAATAGAAGAAACGTAAAATGCTCATCCTTCTCCGCATCCTCCCATTCGTGCTCGGCATCGTGAATGCTTCGCTTTTTCTTCTTCAGGCGCGCAGCGCGGAATCCTATCCGTGGTATGCCGTTGCGGCGACGGTTTTTCTGCTCGCTTCGGCGTTTCTCATCATTTGGAAGCGCGGACGCGGCATGTCGGATTTGCGCCTCATCATCCCGTCGGTGCTCGCAGTCGCCATTTCCGGTTACGCGCTCCTGCTCGCGGAAGGGTTCTTTGCGCTTTGGGCCATCCCCCTGTTCGTGGGAGGCCTCTCCTTCGTGAGCCTCGAGCTGTTATTCCTCTCAACGTTCGTGTCCGCATGGTATCCGGTGAACGGGCTCTCGCACGTGAATCTCGCACTCGTACCGATCACCTTTTGGTTTACGGCGTTTACGTCCGTGGGCTTAACGGTTTTTTTGAACAGT
>CAYMPS010000037.1:2510-10480 GCA_964392485.1 uncultured Gammaproteobacteria bacterium
ATCTATGCCGTTGGTATGGTAAACGATCATGGCGCATCATTCCCATCATCACGATGACGCTCGTATCCTTCGGCATGTTCTACTGGACGAGCCACGTCGAGGCCGGCATTGCCTCGCGTCGGCGATGGGCGCTCATTGGCGGATGGTTCGGTTTTCAGCTTGGCGTCATCGGAGCGGTGCTCCCGGTGAACCTCATCATCCACGGCACCATTGCGGCCCTGTGCGGCGCGTATGCCGTTCGGACCCGGCGGTACGGCATTATGCCGCCGATTCCGCGCAAGCTCGCGGTGCTCGAGTCGCTAAGCTTCTTCGTCTTCCTTACGGTCGTGCTCGTGACGGCACGGTGGGTGTAAGGGCGGGGCACCTCGCTCCCGCCGCAGACGGACAGGCGCGAGCAACGCGCCGGGTGTACGGGCGGGGGGATGGAAAGAGGCTCACGAATGATCTAAACGTTCAAGCATCGAATTTCGGGGATTTTTAAGGATAGTCAACAATCTCATTCCCGCGTATAATGATCATCATGAAATTAACGGATGAATTTCGCTCAACGCTCTTCACGCTCACGGCTTCAATCATAAGCGGGGCGCTTGCGGGGGCCATCGCCGGGTGGATGTTCGCTCAGATTCCGGCGTCGCCATACGATCGGTCGCCTTTGATTGTGGAATCCGATTCTTCAACGGCCGCGGGAGCGGAACCGCAGGTGGAAGTCGTTTCGATCGACCGAAAGCCGCTCCCATCGCTCGTTCCGCCGGCATTCGCAAACCGCCGGTCGAGTTCCGTGGCCGCGCTCTATCGACGGGAGGTCGGCGCGAGCCTCCTCTCCGAGAGTCAAATCGCCGGCCAGGCCGTTGCCGTAACGTCGGATGGTTGGTTCGTCACGACGATGGATGCCGTCGACGGCCTCAGCCTCGCGGACATTACGCTCTGGCATGACGGTAATGCGGCGGTTCCGACGCGCGGAATCGTGGATGAGCGGAGTTCCGTCGTCTTCCTCAAAACGGATCTCAATAATCTTACCGCTCCGCAATTTGCGCAGTATCGCGAAGTGACGAACGGGCTCGCCGTGTGGATTGAACGAAGATCGGGAAGTTTTGAATCAATGAGCGTGGTTTCACTCGGAGCGGAAGTGACGGATCTCCGCGGCATCTCGAGCAGCGTCGCGGTGCGCGAACCCGAGCTTTCCGGAATAACGAACGTCGGAGATATCGGCGCGCCCGTGTGGGGCGTTGGCGGTTCACTGATCGGACTCGTGGATTCGAAGGCGGGGGAGCGGATTACGTACACCCCCGGTTCGGCCTGGGCACCGTCGCTCTTCGGCATTTTTTCCGAAGGAGCCATCAAGCACGCGGCACTCGGCGTTCTGAGCGTGGATCTCAAGAACGCGCGCCTCTTGGATCGCGATCCGAATTTTCCGGAACGGGGAGCATGGGTCCTGCCGGATAAGCGGCTCGGCCTCCCGGCCGTCATGCAGGGATCGCCCGCGGAAGCGGCGGGTGTGGAAGAAGGCGATGTGATTCAACGCGTTGATCGTGATATCCTAGACGGGTCGGCGGATCTCGGCGAAGTGCTCGTGCAGTACAAGCCCGGATCGCGCGTTACGCTCACGGTGGTTCGCGACGGAGAGACGCTGGAGATACCCGTGACATTAGGAAGTGAATTGGTTAGTAGGGAGTTGAAGTAATCGGGAGCGCAGGTTTGAGAGCGGCATTCTCCGCAATCACAAAACTACCATGGCTCGTCCAAACTACGTTCGTCTCATTACCCGATCGTGGCGTCAGCTCACACTGACGACGCTCATCGGGTTCATATTGGCGCTCGCGTTTTCTTTCGCTCAACCGCTCGTGTACTCGAGTTCGGTCAAGCTCCTCATTACGCAGACGAATACCACGGGGCTGGATCCGTATACGGCGATCAAATCCACGGAACGCATCGCGCAGAATCTTGCGGAGATCATCTATACCTCGGCGTTCTTCGACGTGGTCGTTAATGACAGTTCCGTTGACGCGAGTTATTTTCCGTTTGATGAAATCAAGAAACGCAAGAAGTGGAAGGATACGGTTGAGACGTCCGTTTCACCGGGAACCGGCATCATGACCATTACCGCGTACCACATCGATAGGAACCAGGCCACGACCATCGCCGTTCTGGCGGCAAAGGAGCTGGCTGTTCAGGCGCCGAACTACTTCGGGTTCAGCGTGCGCATTCAAGTGATCGATGCGCCGCTCCCTTCGCGGTTTATCGCCCGGCCGGATTTTGCAACCAATGCGATGTTCGGAGCGATTGCCGGAATTCTCCTGGGGCTTACCTGGGTGCTGTGGAGAGTGAAGGAGTAGGGGGCGGTTTTCGGGAGTCGTTTGTCGTTTGTCGTGAGTCGTTGGTCGTTTGTTGAGATATAAAAAAATGGGTAAAAAAGGCTAAAACAAAGCCTTTTTTTGATATCTAGTGAGTTTGTCTACCCCCCTTGACAAAATTGTTAATTTCTGATATATTCCATGGTTCATTATGTGCATGATTCGGGTGAATTTTGGTGATATCGGGCGTTGTGGTCGCACCGTTGCTCAGCGGGTTTTCCTCCTCCTGCTAAGTGGCGGCGCGTCTTTAGTGCCTGAGTTGCCGGCAGCTTTAGGGAGGAAACAACTTAAGCACACGCAACTTCGACATGAAGCCTGTTTGGACGGCATTTTGTCGTCCTGAGAGGTTAAACCCAGAAACGCAACCGCGTTCCCCAATCGGGGGTCGCACAACAGGCCCCCCGAAAGGGAGGAGGTATACCGTGAAAAATATCAAGCTTCTCTTCGTAACCATCATGGGCGCACTGTTCGTGTTCGCAACTCCGCAGATCGCTTCTTCGCAGATTGCACACGGCCAGGTCGCATTGCAGGAAGGAACGCTCTTGGCTCAGGCCGTGGAGCGTGCGGAAACCTGCGAGAAGGCGAAGGACATCCTCACTCGAGAGCTCGAAATCATGTCCCTCGAATGCTACGGCACGTCCTACAAGAAGAAGAAGGCGTGCGAGGACTGTGGTATCAAGCCCGTCACCAAATCGAGATCGAGGAGTCGTCCTCTGGCCGCCGTGTGCTACGGCGATGCCAAGAAGGTCGGGAACTCCTGTTCCTGCGACCACATGGATCCGCTTCCCGGAACGGACGGCAAACCCGTCCCGGTCAAGATGAAGGGATCCAAATCCTGGATATTGACCATCGTCTGTGCGTACACGGCGGAAGATGTGATGAAGTACGCCATGCGACAAGAAGCCATTCTCGAAGATGTGTGCAAGGCGGGAAGGCTGGTTGGTGAGAACGCCGATCGGATCGGGGAAAGCGGAGCGAACGTCGCTCTCGATAATGGATTGGAAGATCGGTGCAAACGCGCCGGAGACATCCTCGACGCGCTCGAGAGTTGGGCGAGCAGGCTCCAGTCCGGTGAGAACGATGTTCCGGGATTGAACCGAGGCACGTGGGAGACCGTTTGGAATCTCACCGCCCAACTCGAAAAAATGTTGACCGATCTCAACAATGTGATGACCGGCGTCAGCACTCTGTGCAAGCCAAAAGATGGTGAGCCCCTGGCGCTTGCGTGCAGGCGCTTCCTCGACAGTTTGGGCGCAGAGCTCGATGGTCTCCACGAGAGAGACGATGAGATCGAAGATCGGGTCGAGAAGGTCGAGAAGAAGGTCGAAGGACTCAGTGAGAATGTCGATCGTCTTTCCGACAACGAATGGCTCGTTGGCGTGTCTCCGTTCGGCATCTGGCGCTTTGGGGAAGAAGTTCCCCGGAGTCTTGGTGCGAACGCTGTCATCGAGTACCGCTCGTGGGTTCGTCCGCGTTCGGGTTGGCTGGCCGGAGCCCACTTCGGCGTTGCAAGCACGAACAACTCCGAGAACCATGCGGTCCTCGGCGGTCGGGCGGGATACCTCCACGCTCTCGACGCGAATCGCAATACCGCGATTTTCGTTGGAGCGCGCGGCAGTGCGGGAATCGTGCAGAGTGGAACGAATGCCGCTGACATCATGGGTCAGGTTGGTGTGCAGCTCTGTGCGAGTGCGTTCTGCATCGAACCGTGGTTCGCACTTGGCGGATCATCCGTGGTTCGTCGGTACGACAGCGTGGCGGAACGAGACGCTCACATGAAGTGGACCGGAGCAGCCGGCGCTGGCGTGAACGTCACGGTTCGACTCGGCGGCGGATCTTCGTCGGAAGCGGCGGAAGAGCCGCCGAAGAAGGAGGCTCCTCCTCCGGCTCCCGTCGTGCGCGAAGAGGAAACGAGCGAACGCTCCTCTCGCATGCGACGGCGCGTGAACACGGAGTACCGCGACTGAGTACTCTCGCACCTCGGAACGGCGGGCGATCATCTGGCAACAGTTGGTCGTCCGTCGTCCCAAATATTTCTGGGCCTCAAACAGGCTCTCTCAGCTTCCTGACGATTGATATTCTCATCAATCGTCGGACTGAATGAGGGGGCGATCGTAAGATCTTCACATCCTCAATCCGAGGTCGGAGATCACTACGGATCGCTAACTCTCACGTCTGAAAGAAGCAACTCTGTAGCTTCGACAACTCAACACACTGCTCTCGTACGATAACCTTCGTGCGGGGGCTTAGAGATACCCAAAGAAAGGGACCGAATCATGTGGTCTATCAAACGTTTCTGCGGAATGGCGTTCATTGCATCCATCACGTTCGCGTGTGCCGGACACCAGATTGCTGACGATGCTCCCGAAGACACCGGCCAGGCCGGCGCAACGGGTGCGGCCGCGAACGGAGGAGCCACTTCCGGTGGAACCTCGGCAAGCGGCGGTGCGTCGGGCGCGGGCGAAGAGCCTTCGACCGGCGGCACGAATGAGGGCACGGGCGGCGTGTACGCTTGCGTCACCGGCCAACAGCGCGTCTGCCAAGGCGAGAACGGTTGCGACGGCACCCAGATTTGCACCGACAGTCGGTGCTGGGGTGCATGCGTGTGCGACGACTCCGGCTCCGGCGGCACGGGCAATGTGCTCGTGGACAACGACGGGGACGGATACTTCGTGAACATTCCGGATGACGCACTACGGGACTGCAACGACGCGAATACGGACATCCATCCGTTTGCCGACGAAGTCTGCAACGGCGTGGATGACGACTGCGACGGCGATGTTGACGAAGGGGCATGCGGATCCGGCGGAACCGGCTCCGGCGGTGCAACGGGCACCGGCGGTTGCGAAACCGGCGGCACCGGCGGATCGGGCGGGGGCGGAAACGCTCGCACCTACACCATCCGGTGGTCTCCGCATCCACTCGCACTGCCGTACCTGCAGCACGTGTACTTCCAAGCCACCATCAACAGCGGGGAATGGGTCACACTGTGTGGGACGAATCCCGCCGGGAATCCCCAAGCTCCGGTTACGGTCGACGGCAATGAGCGCGTCTGTGCGTTCACTGCCATCCCCGGTAGCACCATGTGCTACAACGTCGAGGGCAGGTACGACACCTCGTCCTTCGTCGTCGAAGGCATGTACAACAACAAGACGTACGCATGCTGGGAAGACTGGGGATGCTCTGACTGCTGTCAGGGATGCGGGCAGAACAATCCGGTCGGGCGCTACCGCGCCTTCGGAGACTCTCTGTTCGAGGGTGCGCACTTCGCTCAGTCTTCGGACTGGGTGGGGAACTACACCCTGGTGCCCATGACCGTCACGGTCGAGGGCAGCGAGTATCAGGTCACCGCACAGCGGCTCACGGGTCATAGCCCCGTCATCGACATTCGATGGAACGAACAGACCGCGGGCGGTTGCAACATCTGCCTCACACTGCCGTAGTAAGATCGCAAGTCCGGTGGCGGAGCGGGATTCACTTCCCGTTCCGCCATCGGCAACATCTTCCGCGGACTCGTTATGCGAGTTTCGCCCAACCCAATTTCAACAGGAGGAGTATCTCATGACTCAAACGAGCCCAGGACCCGGTTCAGGAAACCCGCCACCGTTCAAGGGGCGCAAGAAGACGCATCCCGGCGTCATCATCACGTTCATCGTCGTTGCGCTGGGAGCGATCTCAGGGGGCTTCTACCTCTATTCCTCAGCTTCTCAGAAGGATGAGGCAGCGCCTTCTTCATCGGCATCATCTTCTCAAGCGGATGACGTTCGAGAGACCGTTGCCGCACCGGTTCGGAAGACCGACCAGGCATCGCAGAAGGAGGAGGCAGCGCCTTCTCCGCCGGCAACTTCCGCCAAAGAAGAATCGCCGACAGCCGAATCGGTTGCCGTCGAGGATGTTCCCGTGGATGTCGACTTCAGCCGCCAGTGCCGCGACGACGTCACGATTGCCGATTGTCGTTCGACGACGGTGGAAGAACTCAGCAAGTGCGGGTTCTGCCAGGACGGCAAATGCACGAACGGCGTGAGTTCCGTTCGACTCGTGTGTGAGAGCCTCGCTCTCATCCAGTACGCTCAGATGATCGTCGAAGCCGGAAAGGGCACGGTCAACTTGTGCGACTGTCAGACGCAGAGAGTTTCTGCACCTTCCGCAAGCGAGTAATCTCACTCGCATGCAACTCAACTCGACCTCGATCGTTACACGGTAATGTGTGATGGATCGGGGTCGTTTTGTTTTTGGTCGGCAGCTGGCTATCGCAACTGGCTATCGGCTGCTGGCGGCTGGCGACTTGCTATCGTCTTCCTGCGTACTCAATCATCTGCGCATAACGAACTATGCGTTTGGCTTTTGGCATTTTGCTGAGATGTCCTTACCATCCCCGCCAGTCGCCAGTCGCCAGTCGCCAGTCGCCAGCCGCCAGCCGTTCATATTAAAGATCGTTCACTTCTCGCTCCGTCGCCGGATGCTTTTTTTGATAATGCAACAACCCGAGTCGACTCTGCTCGGGAACGAGACTGTTAAGAGATGTTGCTCGAATGAAATTACGTAACTTCGTTCGGAAACGTGAAACGAGGACGGTTTCAGATATAGACATTCGTCGTTAAAAGCGAATCAAGGAGTATTTAGCGTTTAGCTAACTTGTCATTTCAATTCTGATTCGCTATCAACATCGTCATTGGAGAAGTTGACGATTAGTAGCCATTTTTCGCTCAACAAAGCCCCTCTCTTGACTTTTCCTGTGGATTCTGTTAAATCCATACGTTCCTCTACGCCATTTTTTGGGGGTGTTAAGGGCAAAAATCGGGCATCAACCAGTCATCTTTTGGATCAGATTCAACGGATGGCTCGCCCGACCATCCGTACATTCGAGAATTTGATTCCGAAACTTCAACAACGAGGAGAAAGTCATCATGACGTCTTTGAAGAATTGCCTTTTGGCTCTCGCGTTGCTGGTGGGCGTTCTTTACGTCATCCAGCCGAGTACTGCGCATGCGCAGATCACTCTGAAGGATTTCAACGCCTGCACATCAGTATGCGATGCTGAGAAGCTCGCGGAAGATCATCAGGCCTGTATCACCAAGGATGTGGTCAACAAGTGCATGGAGGAGCGAGAGGAGTGCAATGGTTGGCCCGCTGAATTCAGGACGGGCATGCTGAACTACTGCGAAGCCTTTGGCGAGCACATGTGCGGCTGCGGGGAAAAGGCCAAAGCGCCGTCAGCTGGCAGAACGGCTCCTCCTTCATCGCCTCCGTCGTCCAACGTCCAAGGCTGGAAGCCGAAGGGCAAGCCGAGCGTACGAAAACTCTCCGAAGAGGAGGGTTGCAAGAACTCGGGCGGTGTCTGGATTGAAATCATCGACGAACAGTGTGAATACAACGCAGGTAAGAACGAGGAGACCTGCCAGGAGCGCGTTCGCCGTGAGTGCTGGAGACTCGGTGACACCTACAAGGCCATCGAAGCGCTCAAGAAGCGCATCGCCGAACTCGAGAAGAATCCGGCCATGAGCCTGACCGACGAAGAGATCATGATGCTGCGTCAGCTCCTGGGCATGGACTTCACCAAGGGTTTCCCGAAGTATCACGGCTGGGAACAGGAACGCGACAAGATCGTTGCCGCGCTCA
>CAYMPS010000037.1:10580-11934 GCA_964392485.1 uncultured Gammaproteobacteria bacterium
TTCCCGAAGTATCACGGCTGGGAACAGGAACGCGACAAGATCGTTGCCGCGCTCAACGCGATTTGCCACCTCTCATCCGAGGACGAGGCCGCACTCAGGGCCGAGCTCAAGGACGGCGAGGGAGTGACCTTGGTCGCGCGCTGTGAAGCGGTGCGTCAAAAGATCGAGGATAACGAGAAGCGTTCCAAGGAAGCCGTCAAGAAGGCGGATGAAGCCAAGGACACGGCCGACGAGGCCAAGGACTTGGCGGAAGACGCGATCAAGCTGTCGATGCCTTCGTACCTCCGTTTGTCGGCGGTCGGCGGCCTGCACTTTGTCCGTACGCCGAGGTATAACGATACCGGGAACGACTTCGTCGGGTTCGGCGGCGTCGAAGCCCAGTGGTGGCACCCCATCACGCCAAGCGTGGCTCTGTCACTCGAAGGCGGGTTGGGTTACTCCACCACCATCTACGACAGCAACTCGGTCACAACCTGGCTGGGCGTGGGGCTGGGTACGGAGCTCGGCAAGGACGTTCTGGGCAGCGTGCACCTGTACGCTTCCCACTTCTTCAGCGATGAGGAATGGTCCAAGCTGAATACGTACGGTCTCGCACCGGAGCTCAGTTGGGTGCCGGGCCTCTCCGAAAAGAAGCCGGGCGACGTCGTGCCCGTCCTCACTCTCCGCGTTCCCTTCGGCATGACGAGGACGAGCATCGAGGGACTGGGCGTTTCCCAGGATCCGTACATCGGTGGCGTTCTCGGTCTCGGAATGCTGTTCTAGCGTGTCTCTTTGGCCGGGTGCGGGGTATCCTCTCTTGGATACCTCGCACCCAGGCCGCAACTCTATCAAAGGAAATCAATAGATAATCAGCGCTGATTGTCTGCTGAGTTCCTTCGACTCTTTCACAAGCGAACCAATAACCCCTAGCGAACCTCAGGAGGTCATCATGTGGGGACATAAGACGTATCTATTCATCATTGCAATCATGACCATGGTTGCCTGTTCCGTGCCGTTGTCCGAGAACGAGACGGGCGACGGGGACGGCTCGACCGATCAGAACACCGGAGGCGGTGCGAACGCGGATAGCGGCACTGCCGGAAGCGATACCGGAGACAGCGGAGCCGCAGGAAGCGGCATCGGAGAAGGCGGAGCGGACAATGTTCCGTCCTGCAGTCCGGAAGACAACTGCGTGGGCTGCGAAACGTGCTTCGATATCTGTCGGTGCATCAACCCGCAAAACACGGTCGCGGACTGCAATCAGCTCTGCGGCATCGACGGAACCGGCGGTGCCGGCTCGGTTGACTGCCAGTGTTCTCCGGGTGAGCAGATTCCCTGCGGATGCTCCGGAGATTCTCCGGATGCTTTTTCCGGC
>CAYMPS010000038.1:0-10446 GCA_964392485.1 uncultured Gammaproteobacteria bacterium
CTGTTTGCGTTTCGTTGCTTCGCGATTTCCGATGCGTTCAGGTCAATGCCCACGGCTTCCCGGGCATAGGGAGCCACCATCGTGAGATGCTGGCCGCTGCCGCACCCTGCGTCGAGCACGCGCTTCCCGCGAAAGTCTTCAACGGTGTTCGGCTTAATCCAATCATGGAACAGCCATTCATCTTCGCCGTTGTATCGCTGCCACTCCCATTCCCAATCGTTTTGTTTCTCCTGCATAGTTCGTATTTCGTATGTCGTATTTTTCTGAAGGGTTCTTTTTATTCATGTCGCTTCCGAGATCCGTGTTGCGCTGTTACGTGCCCTGATGTCTCAACACCGTGTTGATCGTTTTGAGCAAGATCGCCATGTCGAGGATGAGCGATCGATGCTTCACGTAGAAGAGGTCGTACTGGAGCTTCACGAGGTTGTCGTCGAGCGTTGAGGCGTACTTGTAGTGCGTCTGCGCCCAGCCGGTCAGCCCGGGACGCGTCAAGTGCCTGAGCGCGTAGTACGGCATGCGCTCAGTGAGCTGTTCGACGAATTCCGGACGCTCCGGACGCGGGCCCACGAAGGACATGTCCCCTTTGATGACGTTCCAAATTTGCGGGAGTTCATCGATGCGCATCGCGCGGAGGATCTTGCCGACCTTCGTAATGCGCGGATCTTTCTCTATCGCGAATTGCGCGCCTTCCGTTTCCGCACTCGCCATTCCCTTCGGATGATGCATGGTGCGGAATTTTATGATGCGAAACGGTTTTCCGTGTTTACCGACGCGTTCCTGCGTGAAGAATACGGTCCCGGAAGACGTCGTCTTCATGAGGAGAGCGACGATTGGCGTGATCGCGATTGTGAGCACGGCGAACGGAACGGCGGTCAGGAGATCAAGGCCGCGCTTGGCGGATTCGAACCAGGCTTTTTCGGACTCGCGGAGATGGCGGAGGAACCACGCTTTATTCACGCTCGCGATCGGAATGCGTCCGGTGAGCGTTTCTTCGAGCTCCTTGCGATCAATGAGCGCCACGGACGTGTAGAGCGCGCTGTAGAGCGCCTCGCGGAGCGCCGGAATTTCCTCAATGCCGTGGCCGAGGACAACGGCGTTGACGCGGTCTTCCTGAATCGTATGCGCGAGATCGCCGAGTTCATTCAGCCAGCGGATGCCGTCCTGTTCGTAGGAGGAACGCGGCGTCGTATGGATCACGGTAACGAGTTCGAACCCCAGCGTACTCGTCGTGATGAGCGTGTGAAGGGCGAGCGCATCATCCGCCGGACCGATGTACATCACGCGGGTTTTGAAGAGTCCCTTTGCCAAGAACTTATTAAAGACGAGCCGCCAAAGGTAGATGAGCAGCAACGACGTGGCAAAGAAGAGCAAGAGGTTCGTGCGCGGCTCAATGCCGAATACGGGGATGAGGTAGAAGAACGCGAACGCGATGAGCAGGTTGATGAACATGCCTTCGAGGAACGTTCGGAAGTAGACGAGCGTATTTCGCGCTTTCGTGAGGTCGTAGAGGCCGGTGACGAACAGGCCGACGGCCCAGAGCAGGGAGACGATGAGGAACGGCGTTTCATGGAGGCGCAGCGTCTTCATGTCGAGCGATCCATACCGCAGGACGAGCGTGGCGATGAGCGCGATCTGGAGCGCCAAAAAGTCTCCCAGGAGCAGGAGCATTCGTTTTACGTGCAGCGTTACCCTGTACATTTCCGGTTGAGCGTACGTCGAAACAGTTATTTTTGCAATACGAACCGTCCGTCTGTCTCCTTGCTTGAAACGTCGCCATATGATACACAGTGCTTTGAAATGGCCTTTCTTTTCCAGTCATAAATGATCGGAATCCAACGGTTTGGTTGTGAAATCGCGTAACAGCTGCAGGCATCATGTATAACGAACAAAAGAGCTATTTGGGCAAACGCTTCGAATTCAAGTATGTCCTCGACAGGGAGATGGCGATACGCGTCGAGGATTATGTTCAGAAAATCGGACTCGATCTTGATCCGTATTCCTGCCGCGGGTTCTATCGCGTGAACAGCCTCTATTTCGAAACACGCGCGTTCCATGATTACTTCGAGAAAGATTCATCGCTCTCCACCCGAAAAAAAATGCGGGCGCGCATCTATCAGGACAGCTGGCTGGATCCTCTCTCGAACGTCAACCTGGAGATCAAACGAAAACACAATTCGACGATCGATAAAAAACGGATTGCGATCAGCGGAGAGGATTGGAGGCGCCTCGTCAATCATCAATTTTCTCCGTTTCACATGTCAGGCATCCGCGTCCGCGACGAGGATCGCGAAGCGTTTCATGAATTCGTCTACTTGTACGTCAAACAGGGATATCGACCGTATGCGGTCGTATCGTACCTCCGGCGCGCGTACATTACGGATTTCACTTCTCCCATCCGTCTAACGTTTGATAAGGACATTCAAGCGTGCCGAGCCGCGGATATCCGAAAGGAGAACATGATGATTCCGATTACGGCGTCCGAAGTCGTCCTTGAAGTCAAATTCAACCACAAACTCCCATGGTGGTTTACGGACATGATTCAAAAATTCAATCTCTCTCGAACGGATTTTTCAAAATACGTGATATCCGCGGAAGCGATGAATCGATTAATGAGCATTCCGATAAATAAATAAACGATATGAACCCATTAGAAAATTTCTATAATTTGAATCCAACCGAATTGAGCGGTGGAATCATTATCTTTAATCTGGTATTCGCATTTTTATTGCTGCTCGTTATCGTGTATACGTACAAGAAAACACGGCACGGATTATCGCATTCTCGGTCGTTCGCGTTTACGCTCGTGATCATCGGTGTTCTTGGTTCTGCAATCATGATGGCGGTTCAGAATAATATCATTGGCGCATTTGCCGTTTTTGGCGCATTTACGCTCATTCGTTTTCGAACCATTTTAAAAGAAACGAGCGATCTCGCGTACGTCTTCTATGCGCTCGTCGTGGGCATCTCCGTCGGGATGAACCATTATCCGCTGGCGCTGCTGACCGTCGTCGTACTCTCGATCATCATCGCGCTCATGCACCGGTATGCGTTTGGAACGGTGAGCGACAACTTCGACTACCTGCTCCTTTTTCTTGCCGTCCCGTCCTTCACGATCGAACAAATGGAGCCCGTGCTCCGCGAACATGTGCGGGAGTACGAGTTTTTGCATGTCAAACATCACTCGGATCAGCTGAACGAATTCGCCGTATCCATCCATCTGAAAGAGCCGGACGCACTTCAACGCATCTGGTCTGCGCTTCAGCATCACCCTGATATTCAAAACATGGAGATCCTGACGGGAAAACACACGTCGGAATACTAGCGTATCTATGAATCGTTGGAAGAAGACGGCGCTTTGCATCTTCATCGGCCTCTGTGCGACATCGGTGATGGTTGTCGGCACGTTGCGCGTCTGGGAAAACCGCTACGCGGTCATTCAGAATCCGATGGTTCAGCGATTGATCCCCCTGTACCATTCACTGCGGAAAGTACCGGATATCTTTTTCATTCCCTACGGACTGTTTGCGAAATCCGATTTGGAAACGTACCGTCTCTCCATTGATCCCAAAGACATTGGAAAAATGAACAGCGTTTTGCCGGAGAATCCGTTCGGTAGCGATACACTCACGGATGATCGGAAGATATGGGTCTCGGCGAGTTTCACGTTCGGGGATTATACGGACAACGTTAAGGTGCGGTACCGCGGTAATCTCGCTGCGCATTGGAATAGCTACAAAAAATCATATCTCATCAAGTTTCCAAAAGACCATCTGTTCCAGGGGATGCGCGAGCTTGCGCTCATAATTCCATCGGACAGATTCTATTTCGCGGAGCCTCTCAGCTACTACAGGGGAAGGAAATTAGGCCTCCTCGTTCCGGAGGATTACCACGTAAAACTGAACGTGAACGGTATTGAAAAAGGGGTCTATTTCGCTATGGAACACTGGTCTCAGGAGTGGCTCGAAAAAAATCCTATTTCTTCGAACTCCATCATTTCAGGGATCGAAGCCGGAAATGCCACGTCCACGGAGTTACCAGTGTCAGCCTATTCCGAGGAGGGGTTTTCTTCCTGGAGCAGCTGGAATAATCCTGAATCGTCCATGGATTTTATGAAAGCGGTCATTGAAATCGTCAGGCATGCGGATGATGAGACATTTAAGCTGCTTGCGCCGAATATCATAGACATTGAGGAATATTTCTCACGTGACATTATCAGTATTTTGGCCGGAAGCTACCATAATACCGACGCGTCCATTCATGTGACGAACAACCTCGTCACGCTGTTCGACGCCGGCGACGGGAGATTGAAACCTCTGCCTTACAATACGGCGCTTGAGGATGCCAAGGCAAGTGCGAAAGAAACGAGGAATGAATTACGGGATCGCATCCTGTCGATTCCCGAGTTTAAAGCGCGCCGTGATGAGAAGCTGCTCGAATACATCGCATCCGATCGCGCGGATGACATGATGTTCGTTTCTAAGTGGACGGATAGAATGAAAAAAGAATTCATTTTGGATAACGCGAAACTCCTGAATAATTTTCAGACCATCGGTCAAATAAACGATTTACGGACCATCGCGGAGGGGAATTTCGATTTCGCCTCGGACTGGCTTCAGGAAAGCGCACACCCGGTTGACGTTTCCGTCCGCGATCTGGATTTGCCGGGATCATTCAGGTATCTGACGGACATCATACGAACGGAAGACGAATTCATTCGTCGATATCCGCAATTTCGAAAAACCACGGACGGGCTCGTTCTCTCAACGGGCATACATGCATTTTATGAAACAATCATCGTCCCACAGGGAACATCTCTAATCATTGAACCGGGAGCCGTCATTAAAATGGGAAACCGCGCTTCGTTCATCTCGTATCGTCCGGTCATCGCGCAAGGCGAAGAAGGGAATCCGATACGCGTTCAGCCTCTCTACGATTCGACTCCTTGGGGCGTCTTTGCGGTAATCAATACCGAATCCCGTCCAAGCGTCTTCGCATTCGTCGCGATGCGCTACGGGAGCGAAGACCTCATTAACGGCATCCCCATTTCCGGCATGCTGGCAATGCATAATGCGAATGGAGAAATTCGGGATTCCGTTATTACGGACGCGCAGGGAGATGACGGGGTGAACATCAAGATCGGCAGCGTCCTCGTATCGAACAATCGTTTTGAGGGTAACTATTCCGATGGCATTGACATGGATTTCGTCAATCCGGAAACGGTTATCGTGAATAATCTTTTCATGGATAACAAGGGCGACGGAGTTGATCTTTCATGGAGCGACATCGCGGTTCGGGACAACGTCATCATTCGGAGTTCGGACAAGGGCGTCAGCGTGGGCGAGCGCTCGAATCCGGAATTGACGAACAACATCATCGTCGACTGTACGATCGGGATCGCGGTCAAGGATTTATCTCATGCGAGCATCATCGGGAATACGCTCGTTTCGAACCGGACCGCTCTTTCCGCATACAGGAAGAAGCCGATTTTCGGCGGCGGAACCGCCGAGCTTGCGGATAATGTGCTATGGAACAACGGGGAAGAGGTGTACCTGGACGAATATTCCAAATTCGAGATCGCCTCGATGCTGAATGAAAAACCGCACATCCGCTCGGAAATTGGAACGCCGTCCGTGCGCGCACTGCAGGAATATCCCGATCTGTTCGTTTTCTAGTTTTGATCGGACAACGGTGATAGACTGCACATGCCTTTATGAGGCGTTCAATGATCGTCATCCTCACGATAGCCCTCGTTCTTCCGGGGGTTATTCCCGTTGCTCGTGCGCGCACGCCGGATGATACGTTCTACGGCCGCCAGTGGTACACGCAGCGGATTCGGATGGAGGAGGCATGGGACGTTTCCGTGGGATCATCCGATGTGACCGTCGCCGTCATCGATACGGGCGTGGACATCGGCCACGAAGACCTCAAAGATAATATCTGGACCAATAGCGGAGAAATTCCGGATAACGGAATCGATGATGATGAGAACGGATACGTTGATGATGTCCACGGCTGGAATTTCGTTCTGGATTCAAACGACGTGCGGCCGTGGCGCGATGCCGCATCGGAAGATGCGTTCATCCACGGAACGCTCGTCTCTTCCATCATCGGAGCCAAGGGAGATAACGGAATGGGTATTGCGGGAATCGCATGGAACGTAAAAATCATGTCGCTCGTCGCACTGTCCGGCGAGGGGAACGGGAGTACGAAGGACGTCGCGGATGCGATGTACTACGCCGTGAAGAACGGTGCGGACATCATCAATTTGAGCATCGAGGGAAATCTGGAGGATGTCTATTTGGATGATGCGCTCGCATACGCCCATGCGCGCGGAGCGCTCGTCATTACCGCAGCCGGAAATTCGGATGAGATTGGCGGACAGAACCTCAACATTACTCCGGTCTTTCCGGCGTGTTCCGGCGTGGACGGCGTTTTCGGCGTGCTCACGGTCGGGGGAACGGATGCGTCGGATCAAAAATCCATTTTTTCCAACTACGGAGCGTGTCTTGACGTGTCGGCTCCGAGCCAACAAATCTTCGCGGCGCGGCCGCTTGGGAGCGGAGCGATCGATGCGGCGGATACGCCGGGGTACGAAGGAGGGTACAGCGGAACGTCCCTTGCCGTTCCGATCGTGAGCGGCATCGCAGCGCTCCTTAAATCCCGTCATCCGCAATGGGGCTCAACGGAGCTCCGCGATCGGATTGTCGCGGGCATCATTTCCATTGATGGGGAAAACCAACAGCGCTTTGCCGGCCAGCTTGGGAGCGGGAGAGTCGATGCCGCATTGGCGCTGGATGATTCGTATTTCACGGAGCTTGGAAAAGAGCCGTTGGAACTGCGGACGACGAATCCGGGTGTTCCCACGCGCGTTCGCATTCTCTCCGAAGCGGGCATCATTGAAGCTGCGCCGTTCGGCGCTCATGATACGCGCGGCGCACGCGCAACGTTCACGGATATTAATGAAGACGGGATGCCGGAAATCGCCGTGGTTCCGGCGACGGGCGATCAGACCGACTGGACGATCCTCAGCCGGGACGGACAAATACAATCGCAAGGCGCGCTTCCCGGTGTGTTTACGGACGGAGCGCTCGTTGCAGGCGTTAACGGCGGATTCATCATTGCGGATGAATCCGGAGGGCGGGCATGGGGCGTGGATCGCCAGCTCATCACCCACGCATTCTATCCCTACGGTCCGCAGTATGATTTGGGGCTCGACCTTTTGGAGATTGACGGTGCCGCGGCATTTGCGCCGCGCATGAGCGGGGGACGCCTCGTGATTACGGATGTTACCGGTACACAGATCGTCTCCGCGTTTCCGTTCGGTATCGACGCTTCCGGCCGATGGGCTGTTGCGAAGACGAACAACGGCGGGATGGTGGATCTGATCTTCAGCGGGACGAGCGGCACCAAGAAGCTCGATTCCAAACACCTCGGTCAGACGGGTTGGGAGGACATCCCGTTCTTGGAACTCACGGTAGGATCACTCACGCTCTCTTCCGGTAAAACGACGAATGACGTAACGTATCGCATCTATGATGAATGGCCTCACTAAGAACCTGAACCGGGAACGGATCATCAAGGAGTTTTGGGGTCTGTTCCGGTATGGGATTGTAGGCGGTACATCCACGTTTATTTTCTTCGGCACCTATACGATCCTGTGGAAGTACCTGCTTCCCGCATGGAACAGGACCCTGCTCGACGCGATCGCCATCTGTGTGAGCGGCGTATTCAACTTCACGTTCCATCGGTCCTGGACCTTCCGCGCGACCGGGTTCAACCTGAAGTTGGTTGGACGGTACATTTTCACGGTTGTGTTCGGCTCCGGCCTCCAGGTGCTCATCTTCTTCATCGGCCATCAGGTGTTGGGCTTCTACGACTACGGCGTGCAGATCGTCGCCATTCCGCTCGTGGCGCTCGCACAGTACTTCCTCCATCGTTTTTTTACATTCCATCCGCGATTTGAAGGGACGGTCGCAGTCACGGAAACGCACGAACGCACCATCGGCGCC
Source organism: uncultured Gammaproteobacteria bacterium (assembly GCA_964392485.1). Classification (GTDB taxonomy): domain Bacteria; phylum Patescibacteriota; class Patescibacteriia; order 2-12-FULL-60-25; family 2-12-FULL-60-25; genus 2-12-FULL-60-25. Next base: position 8,010 of record CAYMPS010000038.1, read on the forward strand.
GGGTTTGAGGAACGTATCGATTCCGTACAGGTGACGGTGGAGGACAAAAACGGAAGGAGCGTTGAATAAAATATCGAATTCCGAATTCCGAATATCGAAATGCTCATTTGAGCATCTGGCGCCCAAATGGCGCTTTTTCGATATTCGATATTCGGATTTCAATATTTAAACGAGAGGATTTATCCGCTTCCATGTTCCATGGTTGCGAGGTATGATAGGAAGCGAGAAAACAATCCGTATGTCCGATCAACCCATTTTTGAAAAGAAGAATATCCTCGTAACCGGAGGCGCCGGATTCATCGGGTCGCATTTGTGCGAACGATTGCTCAAAGATTCGCGCGTGATCTGCATCGATAACTTCGTGACATCGACGGAGTCGAACATCGACATGCTGTTGAAGAATTCGGATTTTGAGTTCATTCGGCACGACATCAACCTTCCGTTCGATCTCGAGACGTTCCCGGAGCTCTCGCGATTCAAAATAAAGTTTCAGGGGATCCAGGAAATTTATCACCTGTCAACGCCAACGAGTCCCAAACGGTTCGATCAGTACCGCATGCAGACGCTCTATTCGAATTCTTTGGCCATGAAGCACGTGCTCGATATTGCGGTGAAGTATCGCTCCAAAGTGCTGTTCACGTCGAGCTCCGTGGTATACGGCCCGCGTCCGGTTGATCTCCATTTGTTCGAAGAGCAAGAGACGGGCACGGCGGATACACAGTCACCGAGATCCTGTTACGACGAAGGGAAGCGATTCGCCGAAGCCGCATGCACCACGTACGCGAACGTTCATGATTTGGACATCAAGATCGCGCGCGTCTTCCGCACGTACGGCCCGCGCATGCCGCTGTTCGACGGGCACATGATCCCTGATTTCATCCTGAATGCGCTCGACGGCAAGACGCTTGAGATTTTCGGTGACGAGACGTTCCGTACGTCGCTCTGCTACGTTGACGATTGCGTCGATGGCCTCATCAAGAACATGCATGCGCCCAAGGGCATCGGCCCCATGAACATCGGATCGGATCAGGACATCCCGATCGTGGACGTGGCCCAGCGCATCCTTGAGATGACCGGATCCAAGTCCAGCATTTCATTCCAGCCGCCGCTCCTCTTCATGACGCAGCTCGGTCTCCCGAATATCGCCAAGGCCAAGGACAAGCTCGGCTGGCTGCCGCTCGTTACGATCGACGAGGGGCTGAAGAAGGCCATTGATTACACGATCGCACACAAGAGCCTGCTGGCGTTCAGGCCGAAGGAGTGATGGTAATTCAGAAAATTGTTGTACTCTCCCTACACCCGTCATCCTGAACCCCACCGCAAAGATGGGAGGCGAGAGGCTAATGTCCTCTGGCGGGGTGAAGGACCCCTTGGAAGAGAAGTAGTTGCAATGGAGAGAAAAAGTGGAGGCCGTTGAGTAATTGCTCAATAGCCTCTTCTTTTCTTTGCTCGAGCAGCATTTCCTCTTTCAAGGGATCCTTCGGCGCAGATATTTCGAGCCTCATTGAAGTCCTTGCGCGCCTCAGGATGACGGGGAGGGGGGCGGCTTGTAATGATGATTGACAGAAAGCTAAGAAAATACTATCATTTTCCATTGACCTTTTGACCTTTGTAGAGTGGAGCGATACATGACGATTATTAAATTCGACGAAAAAAAGCGCATTGAACGCGGACTTGACGAACTGATTTTGCGGGCGGGTATGTCAGAGGATGACCGTGAGACAGAAGAATTGGCATCTAAAGTCATAGCTCTCGGAGAGCGTTATCCAAAGATTTTCGACCCGTGTGCGGATGATAATGCTTTGGTTCCTGCGTTGGAACGTCAGGCGCTTCGTATTCGCATATGTATGACATTTCATGTTATCGCGGGGTACATTACTGACGAACGGACGCGTTTGGATGTGCTCGCTCGCGGGCTGTACGTATTTCAGGATGTTGACGAAGCTCCAGAAGAGCTCATGGACCGTTCATTTACGCAGATATGCGAAGCGTTCAATGTGAGTCCGCTTATCGTGAAATACGTCGTGAAGGAGCATATTCCAAAACTGGAAATCTCTCTGAACGACTGTACGAATGAGCGGCTCGCTCTCGAGATTCTCGTAGAAGAAGTTTTCGGTCCTCTTTGTGAGCGTTATTTGAACGAACACATCAATACGATCGCGGGTGGATCGCTTCTTTACACGGTGCCTGATCCGAACACGGTGCCTGATCCGAACAAGGGGGTACAAGGTTTTGCGGAGGAGTTCATAAGGGAATATGAACTTGCCGCACTCCTCATGCGTGCCTACCCCGTCTCCCATCATGACTCGCAGCGTCTCATGCCATTCTTGTCTTTCGAGGACGCAGAGGACGATGAAACCGATGTTTTCATTGACCCGTCCTTTGAGGACGCAGAGGATGATGAAACCGATGTTTTCATTGACCCGTCCTTTGAGGA
>CAYMPS010000038.1:10546-11887 GCA_964392485.1 uncultured Gammaproteobacteria bacterium
TTGAGGACGCAGAGGATGATGAAACCGATGTTTTCATTGACCCGTCCTTTGAGGATGTGGTGGACGATGAAACCGATGCTCTCATTGAGCACTACTATCTCCGATTGCTTCAGGCGGAGCGTTCGCTTAAAAAGCGGTTAGACGCGGCCGGTTGTCGGCCGGTCGGGTCCGAGTTTACGATATAGCATGCGTTTACTCGGGCATCTCTTGCAAACGCGGAGTTTCTACGGAAGCTCCGCGTTTTTGCTGAATGGCCGAGGATGCCTCGGAGAGGGCGGGGCAAGGCCCCGCCCCTACAAAAATTTCGCCTTTTCCCGTAATCTACCCTCCATGCGAACCATTGCCGTTATTCCGGCTTATAACGAGGAATCGCGCCTGGGAAAGGTCATTTTTGACGTTCTGACGTACGTTGACCGCGTGGTTGCGGTTGATGATGCATCCGGCGATCAAACCTCTCAGGCGGCCAAGGAGGCGGGTGCCACGGTGGTCCGGCACCGGATCAATCGCGGGCAGGGGGCCGCGCTCAAGACCGGGACCATGGCCGCATTAGATCTCGGTGCTGATATCATCGTCCACATTGACGCGGACGGACAGCATGACCCTTCCATGATTCCGGCGCTCATTGATCCGATTGCGAAAGGAGAGGCGGACGTGGTGTTCGGGTCACGGTTCCTCGGTATCCAGCCGACAGACATGCCCGAAATGCGGAAGGTTTATTTCCATCTGGCCAAACTCTTCAACACCATGTTCGTCGGCATTTCAAAGGACATCACGGATCCGCAGAGCGGGGCGCGCGCCTTGAGCCGCAGAGCCGCGGAGGTGGTAGACTTCCGGCAGGACCGCGCGGCGCATTGTTCGGAGATCCTTCGCCTCGTCACGCAGTCCGATCTCCGCTGGAAAGAAGTGCCGGTGCACGTAAGGTATTCCAGGGAGACGTTGAAGAAGGGGCAGAGCTTCTTGGAAGCATTCCGGATTTTATGGCATCTGATCATTAGAGGAACGAAATAGTATGAACATTTTGCATTTCGCATTTCTCATTTTCAGGCACAGACGTCTGTGTTTAGAAATTCGCAATGCGTAATGCGCAATGCGCAATAAATTTATGCCCATCCAAATTCTCCTCACCCTCGTTCTCCTCATCGCTCTTGCCGTCACCTGGAAGCGCGCCAAGGAAAACGTCATCCGCAAGCGCGAGGCCTTCTTGTGGTCCCTTGTCTGGATCATTGCCGCGGTCGTCATCCTTTTGCCGGAAACGACATCCTTCGTCGCGAATTTGCTCGGCGTTGGACGCGGCGTGGACCTCGTCCTGTACGCCTCCGTGGTCGTCCTCTTCTTTCTCGT
>CAYMPS010000039.1:0-1129 GCA_964392485.1 uncultured Gammaproteobacteria bacterium
CGACGAAGACGAAGAGCCGCGGCGAACGAAGAAAAAAGCGTCAAAGCGCAGAAGGCGATAAGAACGAGCGGGGCGAAAGCCCCGTTTTTGTTGCATGCCGCGCGTGATCTTATGCTCCCTTCCCCGGCGGGGAGGATGCCGCCATGTCGAAGTCAATGGCGTAAACCCTGGGCGGCCTTGTGAGGTCAGGCTTCCCATCGGGTGTTTTATTAAAGACGAGGCAGAAGTTGCCTTCGTGCGCATGCCCATGTTTAACGCCCCGTTCCTCAAGGGCTTCGATGATTCGGCGCATGGATGTTTCGATTTGTTCCAGAAATAGCGGAGTTTTTTCTTTCCACATGGCAACGCTGGGCCCAAGGACGCGCGAGAACGCCGCGACAACCATCGCTTCTTTTCGATCAGGGCGTACCCCTAAAATGGGTTCGATGGGCACGTAATCAAATCCTTTTTCCTTCCAAAAGTCATACGCTTCAAACATGTCGGACCATGCCTCAAAGGCCGGAAAGCGAACGTGCCGGATGATTACCTTTTCTTTTAGCGTTTTTTCCGCGTCTCCCGGAACCTTGTCTAAGAGCGTGGTGCGCGAACCGCCCTTTTCAAAATCCGCCCGAAAGAACTTTTCGGGAGCCTTCTTGTATAGCGGCGTTTTCTGTGCCAGCTTTTCCAGCTCTTCCAGTTCTTCCGGACTAACCTCGACATGTTCCAATGGGGGAGATACGTATTCCTGAAGTTCGCCTCGTTTCGCCTCCGGCACATATTCGATCATGTCCTCGGCAGCCTCCTGAACAAATTCGTCTTCATCCTCCAACCCTTTCCGAATGAACCTAACAACGATATCCCACAAAGCGTCTTGTTCCGCCTCTGGCGCATATTTAATCATGCTTGCCGCTTCTTTGCGGACATACGCACGTTCATCCTCCAGCCCTTTCCGAATGAGATCCGCACGTTTCGCCTCTGGCGCATATTTAATCATGCTTGCCGATGCTTTGCGGACACCCACATCCTCTTCCTCCAACCCTTTCCGAATGAACCTAACAACGATATCCCGCAGAGCTTCTTGTTCCGCCTCCGGCACATATTCGATCATGCTCGCGGCTGTTTTGCGGACATACGCGGATATATCCTCCAA
>CAYMPS010000039.1:1229-5528 GCA_964392485.1 uncultured Gammaproteobacteria bacterium
TATCTCCCAGCCCGTCCCGAATAAGGTTCGTTCGTTCCGCCTCCGGCGCATATTCAATCATGCTCGCGGCTGCTATGCGGACATACGCGGATTCATCCTTCAACCCCTTCCAAACCATGTCGGGGATTTTGCTAAGCAAGGCCTTCTTCTCCCTTTGATACCGGGCGGCATCTTCGGGGGTCGGCTCCGGGTACCCGGGAATCTGATACATGGGAAGGGCTTCCTTTGGGATGAGTGGAAGCTCTTTTTCAGCCGAAGGGCCTTTTTGCGGGGCTAATTCAGGCGAACGCATATGTGGCACATCTTAGCGTATGGAGTCCGGGATTGCGAGTTCCGGGGGCTTTCAGGTCTGATGAACGTATATTCTGCGCAACATTCTGCTTCAGCGGACCACGCACCACGTACCACGTACGACGCACCCTCTAGCCGTTGCCCATCCCTCGCGCGTTTGATTAGATAGAGGGCGATGCCCGCCCCCTTCGTCCACCTGCACGTACGCAGCATGTACTCCCTGTACGACGCCATGGGGGATGTTAAGGATGTCGTAAAGAAAGCCAAGGAATTGGGCATGGATGCCGTGGCGCTCACGGACCGCGCAGGCATGTACGGGGCGGTTGAGTTCTACCGGGCGGGGAAAAAGGAGGAAATCAAATCTATTATCGGCGTGGAGATGAACGTCGCCAAGGATAAGCTGACAGACAAACGGGCGCGCGTGGACGACCAGTCTTACCAATTGGTCTTGCTCGCGGAGAATAATAGGGGATATCAGAATCTCTTAAAGATCGTGACGCAGGCCTTTATCGAAGGGTTCTACTATAGGGCGCGTACAGACAAGGAGGCGCTAAAGGAGAAGCATGAGGGCATCATCGCGCTTTCGGGGAACGTTAAAGGCGAGATTCCAAAGCTCCTTCTGTCGCATGACCCCGAGGGAGCGGAGCGCGTGGTGCGCGAGTATCAGGATATTTTCGGAACGGAGAACTTTTTTCTCGAGATTCTGCACCATCCGGAATCATCCACGCAGAACGAGGCGAACGAGGGCATCATCGCGCTCGCGAAGAAAACCGGTGCACCGCTCGTGGTGACGCGCGAAGTGTTGTATCTCAATCCGGATGATCGCGATGCGCAGGATGCGCTCCGATGTATTCATGATGGCAAATTCCTGACGGATCAGAATCGATATTCCGTATCGAACATCGACCATTCGATGTGCGCACCCGAGGAGATCATCCAGGCATTCCGCCATGTTCCGGAGGCTGTGGAGAATACGCGGAAGATCGCGGATCGCTGTAACGTCGAACTGACGCTTGGGGAGAACCTGCTCCCGCCGTTTGATCTGCCGGAAGGCCAGTCTGCGGATGAACGCCTCCGCGAGCTCTGCGAGGCCGGCCTCTCCGAGCGGTATAAGGATCCGGATGTCATCAAAACCGCGATGGAACGACTGGACTTCGAGCTTGAAACCATCAAGCGCATGGGATTCGCCACGTACTTTTTGATTGTGCATGACTACGTGGACTGGGCGAAGAAAGCGGGCGTGGTCGTGGGGCCGGGCAGAGGGTCCGCGGCAGGATCCATCGTTGCGTATTCCCTGCGCATCACGAACCTCGACCCGCTCCGCTACGGACTGCTCTTCGAACGCTTCCTGAACCCTGATCGCATCTCCATGCCGGATATCGATCTTGATTTCGATGATACGCGGCGTAAGGACGTCATCGAGTACGTGATGGATAAGTACGGGCATGACCGCGTGGCCGGCATCATCACCTTCGGCACCATGGCGGCGCGTGCGGCCGTACGCGACGTGGGCCGCGTGCTTGGCATGACGTTTCAGGAAGTGGATCAGGTTGCAAAAGTGATACCGCCTCCGGTCCAAGGCCGCCACATCCCGCTCGCGAAATCAAAGGACGAGAGCCCGGAGCTTCGGAATTTGTACCATGGCGACCCGCGCGTCAAACAGCTCATTGATCTCGCCATTAAACTCGAGGGCACGGCGCGACACGCGAGCCAGCATGCCTGCGGCATCGTCATCGGACCTGATAAGTTGGAGTGCTACGCACCGCTCCAGAAGGCGCAGGGCGGAGACGTGGACCAGGTCGTGCAGTATTCCCTGAAGCCCACGGAAGCCATCGGACTCCTTAAGATGGACTTCCTCGGCCTTTCGAACCTATCCATCATCCAAGGGTGTTTGGATATCACCGAAGCCGTGCATGGCGTCAACATCAATATCGACGATATCCCGCTCAACGATCAGAAGACGTACGAGCTCTTCGGCCGCGCGGAAACAACGGGGGTGTTCCAGCTGGAATCCGACGGCATGAAGCGGTACATCAAGGAGCTGAAACCCTCTGAAATTGAAGATATCATCGCCATGGTTGCGCTCTACCGGCCGGGACCGATGCAGTTCATCGACTCGTTCATCCGCAGGAAGCACGGGGAAGAGAACATCGTGTATGCGCACCCTCTGCTCGAGAATGCGCTCAAGAACACGTACGGCATTCCCGTGTACCAGGAACAAGTCATGCAGGTCTCAAAAGACATGGCCGGCTTCACGGGCGGGGAGGCGGACACGCTTCGCAAGGCCATGGGAAAGAAGATCGCGGAGCTCATGGTAAAGATGAGGACGAAGTTCATCGACGGATCTGTCGCGAACGGCGTGGATCGTCCCATCGCCGAACAGATCTTCAAACAGTTCGAGGAATTCGCGGCCTACGGCTTTAACAAATCACACGCGGCCTGCTACGCCATGATCGCGTACCAGACGGCGTACCTCAAAGCGCATTACCCCGAATGCTTCATGGCCGCGCTCATGAATTCGGATATCGGCAACATCGACCGCATTACCATCGAGGTCGAAGAATGCCGCCGCATGGGTACGAACGTGCTCTCGCCGGATGTGAATGAATCTTTCGCCGGCTTCGGCGTGGTAAAGGAGGATCTTGATAAGGGGATGTCCACCATCCGTTTCGGCCTTCAGGGCATTAAGGGCCTGGGAGAAGACGTGGCGAATACCATCGTGCGCGAACGGAAAGACAACGGTCCGTACAAAGACATTACGGATTTCGCTTCACGCATTCCCGGTAAGTACTTCAACAAGAAGTCGCTCGAAGTGCTCATTAAATCGGGAGCTCTGGACCGCTTCGGCGAACGAAACGAGCTTCTCTTTAACGTGGATACGCTCTTGGAATTCCATCGTCGCATCGAATCCGAAGCCGCGAGCGGACAGAACAGCCTGTTCGCCGATTCGGCCATTGATGTCTCGACGTCCGTCAAGCTGAAAGCCGCGCCTCCGGCCACGCAGAAAGAGAAGCTCGCCTGGGAGCGAGAGCTTCTCGGCCTTTTCCTTTCCGAGCACCCGTTCAAGGAAACCGCGGAGCGGCTCAAGGGCTACTTCACCCCCATCATCGATCTCCCCAAGCACAAGAAGGACAAGTCCGTTCGTTGCGGCGGCATTTTTGCGGATGTCAAAACCATCTACACCAAGAACAACGAGCAGATGGCCTTTGCAAAGCTCGAAGACCTGTCCGGTCACGTGGAGGCCGTGGTCTTCCCGCGCGTATACAAGGAGCACATTGCGACCGTTGAGACGGATAAGATCGTGTGCGTCACCGGTCGTCCTCAGGAGAAAGACGGGGAGATGAAAATCCTCGTTGAGACCTGCTACGAAATCACGGAGGACAACATCGACCAGGTAAAGGCGTCCGTGCCTGAAGCAGCGATCCCGGATGAGAATATCGAATTTCGAATATCGAATATCGAAAACGGGGCGTCGGACAACGGGCAACGGGCTGCGGGAACCGCGCCCAAATCCCGGCCATCCAGCATTACCCTGCACCTCCGCAACAACCTGCCGGATACCATCCTGTTCCGCTTGCGCGAGTGCTGCGACAAGCATCCGGGTCCGCATGAAGTTTACTTTAAGATCGACGACGAACGGGGGCCCCGCGTCATCAAATCCTCGTACCGCATTGCGTTCAACGACGAACTCGCAAAAGAGATCGAAGCGATGCTGGGGCCGGATACCGTTAGAGCAGGGAGTTAGGGGGGCAGGGAGTTAGGGAGTTAGGGGGCAGGGAGTTAGGGCGGACCGCCTGACTCCCTAAACCAAAAAGCCGCCGCGAGGGTTGCGACGGCTTAAGGGGAATTGGAGGAGACCTGTGCCCGGAAGGCTTAGTCTGTGAACTTGATCGTGGCTTGGGTGAGCAGGTGAGACGCCTGGACGATTTCTCGCCGTACGCCCCGAACGTTGAACCAGTTGATACCAATGAGTTGAGCTGTTTCGAGTCCTAATGCATCGGTGAGTTT
>CAYMPS010000039.1:5628-11192 GCA_964392485.1 uncultured Gammaproteobacteria bacterium
CAAAAAGCCGCTCCTCGCGATTGCGGGAACGGCTTTTTTGAAGATGGAGGATGGGAGGCTATACGGTTGTCGAAGTCTCCTGTCCGTCGGAGGGAACGCGTTCGGTTGAGGATCGCGGTTTTTCCTCAATGAGAGAAAGGGCCGCGAGGATTTGAGGGCATTGGCTTTCCGTGACATGCGCGCTCACGAGGCTTGAGTAGCTTATGGTCATTTCCCGAAGATCCGCACCCACGAGGTCCGCGCCGTCCAGGTTCGTCTTGAACAGGCGCAAGCCTTTCAGGTTTGCCCTGCGCAGGTTCGTCATGAAGAAGCTCGTATCGTTGACATTCGCGCCCCGCAAATCCACACCGGTGAGGTTCGCCTCGCGCAGGTTTGCTCCCTCGAGGTCCGCTTCCATCAGGATAGCTCCGTTGAGACGCGTCTTGCAGAGACTTGCCTTGCGCAGATTTGCTCCATGTAAGACCGCGCCGTGCAAATTCGCTTCGTCGAGGTTCGTGTCGCAGAGGTTCGTGCCTTCCATATTCGCGCCGCGCAAATCCGCGCCGTGCAGGTCCAGACCATGAAGATCCAATCCGTGCAGGTCCGTTTCTTTAAGGTCCGCCCTTGCGAGGCGAAGCTTGCCCGCATTGCCGTTTCTGATGTTGTAGACGAGCGCTTGTTTCGTAATGACTTCCTCACTCATCGCATGCTCCCTTCTGTTAAAGAACTCTTGAACGGTTCATGTGTAGCAGAAAAAGGGGAGGGGGTCAAGCAGTGGGGAGTTAGGGTGCAGGGAGTTAGGGAGTTAGGGGGGCGGACCCTAACTCCCTAACTCCCTAATCCCTAACCCCCTAAATCAAAAAACCGTACCTGCAAGTGCAAATACGGCGTTTTGAGTAGTGAGGTTCAGGTTCGTTCGTAGAGCTTATTTGGCGGGTTCCGGATCTTCTTCGACGATGATCTCCAGAGCCTCCAAGAAATTGTCTCTTTGGCTCTTGGTGATTCGTACTTCGGTGAGTTTCGTTTCAGAGAGATTCGCCCCGCTGAGGTCCGCCCCAGAGAGATTCGCACCAGTGAGATTTGCACCATCGAGCATCGTTCCAGCGAGACTCGATCCATCGAGATTCGCCCCAGTGAGATTCGCCCCAGAGAGACTCGCACCATCGAGTATCGCCAAAGAGATATCCGCACCAGTGAGATTCGCAACAGTGAGATCAGCCCCAGCGAACTTCACCAAAGAGAGATTCGCACCAGAGAGTTTCGCACCAGAGAGTTTCGCACCAGTGAGTTTCGCACCAGAGAGTTTCGCACCAGAGAGTTTCGCACCAGAGAGATCCGCACCAGAGAGATTCGCCTCAGAGAGATCAGCCCCAGTGAGATTCGCAAAAGTGAGATCAGCCCCAGCGAACTTCACCAAAGAGAGATTCGCACCAGAGAGATTCGCCTCAGAGAGATCAGTCCCATTGAGATCATTCCCGGAGAGATTGATTACCTCATCCGGATGTTCCTCGTGCCACTCATTGAACTCCTCGACCTTTTCGGCCTTGAGGAGTGCGATCATTTGCTCTTCAGTCATCTCTGACTCCTTATAGTCTTGGGTTTTGAGAAAAGTTCGAGTGATCGGGGAATATAACAGAAATCGACGGATATGTCAAGAGTTCTTTACTAGGCTTAGCAAAATGTTCATTCCGCGGTATCTTCAAAGCGTAAACACATCATGGGATCGCAAACCCTCTCCTCCGCCTCCCTAACCCCCTAACCCCCTAACCCCCTAACTCCCTAACTCCCTAACCCTATGGACCTCTCCCAACGCCGCCATTCCACATTCGTGGCCCTGACAGTCGCGATCACGGCCATTGCCGTTTCCATCGCTTTCCATTTCCTTTTTTACTCCCACCAGTACGGGATCGCATTCGCGATCTTTATGCTCGTGCTCGCGGCGGGCGTGCACGTGATGACCGTGATGACCGGACAGCGGGGGAACCTATGGGCCTACCTGTTTTTAGCGCCCGTCATCCTGTCGCTTATCGCAGAGGTCCTGTACGCGAGCGACGTGGTCCATGGCATCGGCTTCCTCATATCCGTGGGCTCGCTCACGCTTTTTACGTACTGGTTCTCGTCTCCGCGCGAGCGGTTCCGGAGCGTAAAGACGCTCTGGCCCACCACCTTTTTCACGGAGTCATTGTGGCCGTTTTCCAAGCTTTCGGATTTCTTCCATCATTTGGTGGTCGGCAAGCGCCAGGTGACCAAAGCCGTGATCGGCCTGCTCGTTGCGATCCCGTTCATCCTCATCATCGGCGTGTTATTCATGAACGCGGACCCGCTCATCAAAAAGACCGTGGAAGAGATCTTGACGCTCCCGAACTTCAACGTATTCATCAGCCGGCTCTTCTGGGACGTTTTGGCCGTCATCTTCTTTGCTTCATCGGGCTGGATGCTCGTGACGCGGCTGTTGGATAACCGCCGTCCGGCGGAGCACGGCAGCCATCACGTCTTTGACGCAACGGTGACCGCCTCCTTCCTCGTTGTTCTGAACGTGCTCTTTGCCGTGTTCCTCGGATTCCAGTTCGTGTACTTCTTCGGCGGGGAATCGTTCATTCAGGCACAGGGATTGACGTACGCGGAGTATGCGCGCCAGGGATTCTTCCATCTGCTCGCCGTGTCTTTCATCGTGCTCGTGACGCTCACGGCCATCTATCGGTATTCCAAAATGAAGAGCTGGGCCATCCGCGGACTTTCCCTGCTTCTCATCCTGCAGACCATCGTGGTTATCGCCTCGGCCGTCCGGCGGCTCATGCTCTACGTTGACGCGTATAACCTTACGGTTGCGCGTTTTTGGGCGCTTCTCGTCATATTCCTCATTGCCGCGATCTTCGTTTTCGGCATGGCGGCCATTATCGCGGAACTGGAATACGGCGCGGTGGCAAAGAGCACGGTGGTCGCGCTTCTGCTCATCGTCTCCGCCGGATTGCTCATTAACGCGGAAGATCTCGTGGCGCGCTACAACATTGATCGTTTCACGAAGGGGGAAACGGACAAGCTCGACGCATCCTACCTCGGGCGGCTGTCTTCGGACGCCGTTCCGGCGCTCGTGGAACTGGCGAATACGCAGGTTGATGCTCGGAAGGAGCTGCGGTCGTGGGAGGACAGGGTCAAGCGTTCCCTTGAAGATGTTTCTCTTGCTCCGGAAAAGCGGAATGATCTCATGCGGCAGCAGGATGAACTTTCCGGCGCGGAAGAATTCATTCTCTACCGGTATTTGACCGAAAAAGAATCTCGACTCAGGGAACGCTCGTCAGACTGGCGGAACCTCGTGTTCTCGGACTATCAGGCGCTTGCGGCGTTGGGGAGTCTTGAGGAATAGGAGGGGGGTTCCATTGTCCCATTGTTTCATTGTTACGGAGCAATGTGCGGGAAGGGGGGGCGGATTTTTGAATTGCTGAATTGCTGAATTATTGTTGAATTGTTAAATTGCTGAATAGCTCTTTGCCGCAACAAGCTCCGCCAACAATTCAACAATTTCGCAATTTAGCCATGGAGCAATGGAGCCATGGAGCGGTTGACCGCCAACCTCCTCCCGGCCCCGCCATTCTGCTATACTCTGTCTCAAGACCTATGGCCATTCGCACTGATAAGCTCCGTACGCGCGAACCCTTTCCAGCCCCGCCAACCCCGGGGATTTATAAGAAAATCGCATATTCTTTCGTTGCGCTCACCATCATCATCGTGTTCGCGGCTCTTTGGTTTTCGTCCGTTCGCGCGACGGTTTCCGTGAATGTGACCCGCGAACCCACGGATATTCGTACGAACGTGCGCGTGGCAATGGTTCCGGAGCAGGGAGAGCTTGCCGGCAGGGTCGTGCAGGGCGTGTTTGAACGCGTGCAGGAATTTAATGTCACCGGAGGTGCGGGAACGTCCGTTTCCGGAATCGCGACAGGGAAGGTCCGCATCTACAACGAGCGGTCGTCCGCTCAACCGCTCGTGGTGAAAACGAGACTCCTCACATCCGACGGCCGGCTGTACCGCTTGAGTGAAGGCGTGACCGTTCCGCCGAACGGGTCGGTCGATGCTGAGGCGTATTCGGATGAGGAGGGGGCGAAATACGATTTTAGCCAAAAGGTGTCGTTCACGATTCCCGGCCTCTCCGAATCAATGCAGGAATTCGTGTATGCGGAAAGCGTTACGGCGTTTATCGGCGGGGAGCAGGTCGTCCGGACGCTCGAAGCGGCGGACGTGGCGACGGCGGAAGAATCGCTCAAAAAAGATCTCCTCGATGAAGGAAAGGCAAAACTCCAATCGGAGGTGGGAGATATGCGGTATACGGACGCGGTGTATCTCGTGAGTGCGGAAGAGAAGAACACGAGCGTCAATCTTGGCGAGGAGGCGGAAAGCTTCCTCATGTCTCTCAAGCTCTCCATCACCGGCGTGTTCTATTCAAAGATGGACATGGAATCCATCGTCCGCGAACAAGTGGCTGATCGCGTTCCCGAAGGTCGGGAGATCGTGCGGCAGGGTCCGGTGAAGATGCAGTACAACATCGAAAACGTGGATGTTCCGAACGAAAAAGCGGAACTCAGCGTGAATGCGGAAGTTCTCACCAAAGCCACATCCGTAGACAATCTCATTTCAAAAGAAGCCATCATCGGACTGCCCATCGAAGAAGCGGAGTCAAAGATCGAACAAATGGCCGGTATCGAAGAGGCGAATATCACCGTTCGTCCGAGCTGGGTGCGCCGCCTCCCTACGCTCAAGGATCATATTACGTTTAAGATAGAATAAGCCGCCGTCTTTTGATAAATGACAGGAAGCCTTGACAAAAGGCTGTTTTTTGTTATAGTCGGGCATACTCTTCTCGCGTTTTTACGCTCGGTGAGTACGATCTCGATACATTTATTCTCCGAAGTTTCGGAGCTCGTTCTTTAGAAAAGAGGTAGAACATGCATAAAAGCATCGTTGCGGTCATCTTGGTCGTGTTCTGCACCTTCGGATGCAGGGAGGTGAATTACTACTACTTGTACGCCGATGACGGCGTATCCGCGGGCAGCGGAGGCGCTGCCGTTCTCTCGCCGCCGGAAACCCGCGGCGGGGTGGACGCCGGAGGATTATCCGGTGCGCCAAGCGCGCCGATTCGTCTGGAAACGGATGCGGAGCGAGCCTTCGCCGCCCTATCATGTTCCGTTACGGGTGTCCATGAATTCGGACCATCCTTTGACGTAGATAATCTCGTGGGGAGTCCGTTCGGATATCTCGTCGTATGGCGCAGTGAGTGGGGAACCGACGTGATGGTACAGGCGTTCGATGTGAACGGTGAGCCGGCTGATATTCCGGCCATCCTCACGGATTCATCTGCCGGCGCCTGGCCCGTCATCGGTTCGCACCATGGGTACGTGGCTGCGGTGAATCCGGGATTGTCAGACACCCGCATCGTTCGCTTTGACGGGAACGGTTCGGTTATCGCATCCATGCCCATGATCTACTCCATGCCGTATTGGTACGACTTGTGCGATGGTGATCCGCAGGAGCTCATTACCTGGGGCTGGGTGACGGAGGATGCGGTGACGCTCCGGCGCGACCACTTTCTCAGC
>CAYMPS010000040.1:0-6460 GCA_964392485.1 uncultured Gammaproteobacteria bacterium
TAGGGGTATGACGCATCACGTGTCTACGAATCGTGAAATTTCGGAACGATAAAATATCCCTTGCCATCATGCGCAAAAAGACGCTACACTCCGATCCGCATTATGGTATCGACAATGAAAAAACGCCTGAAAGGCCAGGTGAGCCGAAAGACGCTCATAAAGCGTACGGTGCTCATTCTTTTCCTCTTCCTGATCGCGGGATCGATTTCTTATCCGCAAGGAGCGAATTGGGCCATTGACCAATTCAATGGCATAACGAATTTTGAGATACGACACGTTGAATACCCGATCGTGCTCGGTTTGGATTTGCAGGGCGGAACGCACCTGGAGTACGTAGCGGATCTCTCCGATGTCGCTTCCGAAGATCAGGCGGATGCCATGGAAGGCGTTCGGGACGTCATCGAACGGCGCGTGAATCAAATGGGCGTGTCCGAACCGCTCGTGCAAACCTCGAATGCCGGGGATCAGCATCGGCTGACGGTTGAGCTTGCCGGCGTCAGGGACATTAACGAAGCGATCAAGATGATCGGTGAAACGCCGATTCTGGAATTCCGCGTTGAGAATACGGAAGCGGATCGGTCGCTTACGGATGAAGAGTATGCGCAGATTGATCGGGAGAACGAAAAGCGTCGCATGAATGTTCAGGCTGCGTTCGACCGCGTGAAGGATGGTGAAGCGCTCAGCGGTATTGCGAGAGCATTGAGCGAAGACCCCGTGAGCCGGGCGAAGGACGGCGACCTTGGATGGCTCGTGGAAACGAATGCCTATCCGTCGCTCGTGGAAGCGCTGCAGGACGTGGAGCCGGGAGCGTTGGCGGACCACGTCATTGAAGATGACGCGAGGTACTACATCGCGGAACTCTTGGAAAAGCGTGATGCGGGCCAGGAGATTCGCGCATCGCATATCCTCGTGCAATGGAAGGAAGCCGCACAGAGCGGATCGGATGCGACAAAGGACGAGGCATTCGCAAAAATTCAATCAATCAGGGATGAGATTACATCCGAAAATTTTGATGAGAAGGCCAAGGAGTATTCGGAAGAACCGGGCGCGGGCCAAACGGGGGGAGATCTGGGATGGTTTCGCAGGGGCGATATGGTCGAGTCGTTCGAAAATGTCGTATTCGCCCTTCAGGCCGGAGAGATTTCCGATATCATTGAAACGGATTTCGGGTACCACATCATCAAGAAGACGGATGAGCGTGAATTATCCGACGTGCACGTCCGCGCCGCCATATTCGATAAAATGGACGCATCGGACATCGTTAATCGCGAACCGTGGATTCGAACCGAATTAACGGGAAAGCAGCTTGAGCGCGCCGTGCTCGATTTCGACCAGCAGACGGGCATGCCGCATGTGACGCTCCAGTTTGACGGCGAAGGAACGGATCTCTTCGCGGCGATGACGCGCGAGAACATCGGGAAGCCCATTGCCATCTATTTGGACGGGGAGCCAATCAGCATCCCGACGGTCCAGCAGGAAATTCCGAGCGGCCAGGCTATTATCAGCGGGAGCTTCACGATAGATGAGGCTAAACTCCTCGCTCAACGCCTGCAGGCCGGCGCGTTGCCGGTCCCGATCGAAATCGTCGCTCAGCAGTCCGTGGGACCGGTTCTCGGCGCACAGTCCGTTGCCGCATCCGTTGAAGCGGGGATTTTGGGATTTTTGCTCGTCATCATCTTCATGATTCTCTTCTACAGGCTCCCCGGTCTCGTATCCGTTTTCGCGCTCGGCTTTTACGGCGCGCTCATTTTTGCCATCTTCAAGCTCGTTCCGGTGACGCTCAGCCTGTCCGGTATCGCCGGATTCATCCTCTCTCTCGGCATCGTGGTTGACGCGAACGTGCTCATCTTCGAACGCCTCAAAGAGGAATTGAAAACGGACAAACCGATGATGTCATCGGTGGACGAAGCGTTTAAGCGCGCGTGGACATCCATTTGGGACGGGAACGTAACCACGCTCATCGTTTGTTTCATCCTCTATACCTTCACCTCTTCGCTCATTAAGGGCTTCGCACTCACGCTTGGCATCGGAATCGTCCTCTCCATGTTTACGGCTGTCGTCGTAACGAAAACGATTTTGAAGCTTTTCATCGCCACGCCGCTGAGCCGCAAGGTGCCGTGGCTATTCCTAAAGTAATCAGAAATCGGAACATGGAACAGAGAAATCTGAAAATGGAAGACGGAATACGGAACGGAGCGGCTTCGAATTCCATGTCTCATGTCCCAATGTCTATCTCTCCATCCCTATGAATATCGTAAAACTTCGTCGCCTCTGGTACGCCGTTTCCGGCATCCTCGTTCTCGGATCTATTTTCGTTGTGAGCATATACGGATTGAAGTTCGGAATTGATTTCACGGGAGGCTCGCTCCTCTCTATGCGTTTTGATGAACGCCCGGCATCCGTTGAGATCGAGCGGTCGCTCGAAGGCATTGATGTCGGATCCATGACCATTCAGCCGGTGGGGGAGACGGATGTGAATATCCGCATGAAGATGCTGGACGAGGAGACGCATCAGGCCGTTGTCTCGAAGCTTCAAGAGACGTTCTCAAATTCCGAACAGGGAACGGCGGGCGTTACGGAACTCCGGTTCGATGCGATCGGACCTGCGATCGGAGCGGAGCTTCGGGGGAAGTCCCTGAAAGCGCTCTTCGTGGCATTCCTCGCGATCCTCGCGTACATCGCCTATGCGTTTCGAAAAGTATCCGCACCGATCAAGAACTGGAAGTA
Organism: uncultured Gammaproteobacteria bacterium; assembly: GCA_964392485.1. Taxonomy (GTDB): domain Bacteria; phylum Patescibacteriota; class Patescibacteriia; order 2-12-FULL-60-25; family 2-12-FULL-60-25; genus 2-12-FULL-60-25. The sequence continues at coordinate 2,728 of CAYMPS010000040.1, forward strand.
CGGCGTGGTCACGCTTTTGGCGGCCGTTCATGATGTGATTATTCCGATCGGCGTCTTCTCCGTTATCGGAATATTTTTCGGAGTGGAAGTCGGTACGACGTTCGTCGTGGCCGTCCTCACGGTGTTGGGGTACTCGATCAACGATACGATCGTCGTTCTGGATCGTGTTCGCGAAAATCTTCATAAAATCAGCGGGACGTTCGAAGAGATCGTAGAAGTATCGCTCCGGCAAACGATCGTTCGGTCATTGAATACGTCAATTACGACGCTGTTCGCCATCACGGCCGTATACCTGTTCGGCGGGGATACGCTCAAGCCGTTCGCGCTCGCTCTGATCATCGGTATTATTGCGGGGACGTATTCATCCATCTTTATTGCGTCCCCATTGCTCGTGTCGTGGGAGAAGATGAGCAGGAAGTGAGCATGCGTGTACGGGCGCGCCGCTCGCGAGCGACCGCGCCAAGTGGACGGGTGGCAGTCTTGGCTTGATCACCCGTTTTTGAGAACGTGATATAATCTCAATATGGACGAAGAGATTTACCTCTTTAATGAGCCGACTGCGGGAGGAGGGCCTTTTCATTTTGATTTGTCATTTCTTCAGTCATTCGTTGCAGATGTCGGTGATAATCCCATTCTCGCGATGTACGGGCTGATTATCAAAGGCGGATGGGTCGTTCTCGTCATCATCGCGCTGTTGGCTGCACGTTCGATTTGGCTGTACGTCAAACAATCAAAAAATATCGCGAAGAAAAAATACGTCCTTCTCGCCGTTGACGTTCCGCGTGAATCCGAGCAGACCGTAAAAGCCGTGGATAACATGATGGCGCATTTGGCGGGTGCACACTCTCCGGCCACGTTCATGGAAAAGTGGTTTGAGGGAAAAGTGCAGGATCCGATCTCTTTTGAAATCATCTCCATCGGAGGGCATATCCAATACCTCATTCGATGCCTCGCGCCGCTTCGCGATCTCGTGGAGTCGTCGATCTACGCGCAGTACCCCACGTCGGAGATCACGCAGGTCGAGGACTACACGCAGAGCGTTCCCACAACGTATCCGGACGATCAGTATGAGCTTTTCGGCACGGAGATGATTCCGGTGACGAATGACGTGTACCCGCTGAAGACGTACGTGGATTTCGAGCACATGCTCACATCCGAGTTCAAGGATCCGCTCGCGGCCATGCTTGAAGCGTTCACGCGGATCGGTCCGGGAGAGCAGGTTTGGTATCAGCTCATCGCAACGCCCATCGCCCAGGTGGAATTCAAAGAGAAAGCGATGAAGGAAATCATGAAAATCACCGGGCAGAAGGCCGTGGTGAAGAAGAACCTCGCGGAGAAGGCCCTGGACCTTCCGCTGAGCCTCATGGGATCCGTTGCGGACGTGGCGCTGGGCACGGCCGTCGGAGAAACGGGGGAGAAAAAGAAGGATGATCTGCTCACGAGCAGGGTGTTCAACATGACGCCGGGCGAGCGAAAAATCGTCGAAGCCGTGGAACGGAAGATGTCCAAGATCCAATATAAGTGCAAGATACGTTTCATCTACCTCGCGAAGAAGGAGCTGTTCAACAAACAGAAAGTGCTCTATTCATTCATCGGGGCCATCAAACAATTTAATACGAATGACATGCAGTCTCTCAAACCGGACGGAAAAACCGGCATCAACAGTACGCTCCTCCTGTTTAAAACGCGACGAAACAATAATCGGAAGGAGCGGCTGCTCTCCGGATACAAGCGTCGTTCGGATTGGGTCGGAAAGGCGCATTTTTACCTGGGAACGGATGAGCTTGCGAGCTTGTGGCACTTGCCCGTCATCAAGGACGTGAAGGCTCCGCAGCTTAAGAAGACGGAAGAGAAGAAGATCGAACCGCCACCAAACCTCCCGTTTGCCTGAGCCTCGCATCAGTGCTATCTTTTGAACAATACAAAAGCGACCGTCGGAGCTTCGAAAGGTAGAAATATCGAATATCGAATTCCGAATATCGAAAATTTGATTTCGGCGTCAAGCACTTCCCGATTTTTTCGACATTCGACATTCGATATTCGAATTTTGCATCCGTAACGTCTCAACGTACCGTACCTTTGTTCAAATGTTCTTTCCTTCTCGTCCAGCCCCTTCCCTCTACAATACATGTCACAACCACAGGAACAATTTGATCCGAATCTCGTGACGCTGTTTGCGCAAACGACATTCCGCAATGAACAGCGTCGTTTTGGTATAAAGCTGGATGATCGCCGAAAGCACATGTACATTCTCGGAAAGACGGGTATGGGGAAAACCACGCTTCTGGAAAACATGATTCTTTCGGATATCTACGCGGGGCACGGATGCGCTTATATCGATCCTCACGGAGATACGGCGGAAAAGCTTTTGGACTACATTCCGTCTTGGAGGGTTAATGATGTCGTGTATTTCAACCCCGCGGATTTGGCATACCCCGTCGGGTTCAATATCCTGGAAACGGCGAAGGAGGAACAAAAACATTTGGTCGGGTCCGGACTCATGGGTGTGTTTAAGAAAATTTGGCCGGATGTTTGGAGCGCACGAATGGAATACATCCTGTTGAATTGCGTTCTCGCGCTTTTGGATTATCCGGGGGCGACTCTCCTCGGTATTAGCCGTATTCTCGTTGACAAGGACTATCGCCAGCGCGTCATCGACAAGATCAAGGATCCGATCGTTAAAACGTTTTGGGTCGCGGAGTTCTCTTCGTGGTCCGAAAAGTACGCAACGGAAGCCATCGCTCCGGTACAGAACAAAGTCGGTCAATTTTTAAGCGCGAGCGTTATCCGAAATATCGTCGCGCAGGTCAAATCTTCCATAGACGCGAGGGATATCATGGACAGCCGCAAGATCTTCATCGTGAACCTCTCCAAGGGACGTATCGGAGAAGATAATATGCGTCTGTTGGGCAACATGATCGTTACCAAACTTCAACTTGCGGCTATGGAACGCGTGGATATCCCGGAGCTGGAACGAAAGGATTTCTTCATGTACATCGACGAGTTCCAGAACTTCGCAACGCCCAGCTTCGCGGAAATTTTGTCCGAAGCCCGAAAGTACCGACTAAGTCTTATTGTGGCGCATCAGTTCATTGAACAACTTGACGAGACCGTTCGTGACGCGATCTTCGGAAACATCGGAACAATGATCATTTTCCGCGTGGGCGCGCCGGACGCGCTGTTCATGGAGAAGGAATTTTTCCCGACGTTCGAACCGGAAGATCTCGTGGCTATTCAAAAGTTTCACATTTATCTCAAGCTCATGGTAGACGGCGTGGCAACAGATCCGTTCAGCGCCGCCACGCTTGCGCCGATCGCAGAACGCACGGGGAATGCGGAGAAGGTTATTCAAGTTTCGCGAGAGCGATACGCCACCCCGCGAGCGGATATCGAAGAGAAAGTTTTGCGTTGGAGCGGTATGGAGTCCGGTCCGGCTCCGCTCGTTGCAACGGCTGAAATGTTGATTCCCGGAGGCGAAGTATCATACCCGGCCATCAAAACGCAGGAGGAGAGGGATGAGGAAAACGAGCTTGAGGACACGGGAGAAAACAGTACTTCCGGAGAAGTCCTTCGTTTTTCAGCAGATCGATTGGCGGCCATTACAAAAAATCAGCCGAAGAAGAAAGAGAAACCGAAGTTCAAGCATACATGTTCGCGATGCGGAGTGGTCTGGGAAATGCCCATCCAGCTTGACCCATCGCGTCCCATGTATTGCGCGGAATGCCTTCCGATC
>CAYMPS010000040.1:6560-10933 GCA_964392485.1 uncultured Gammaproteobacteria bacterium
CCATCGACACGAGGAAGGAGTCGAGCGTCCCGCGGGAAGAGCCTCGCCAAGCGGAACGCCGTCAGCCGGAGAGAGCGTCGGATCGTCCCGTTCCCGCGGGAAGAGACGAGGGGAAGAAGAAGCGCAAGCGTCGTCGAAAAACGCGGACGCGATCAGAGAAGAGGGATGAGTCAAAACCGTCATCGCTTGAGAACCATTTCAAAGAAGCGGAGCGCCGTTTTGACGAAGGTGAAAAAAAGAATCAGGATGATGATAGGCCGACGAATACGGTGTTTAAGCGCCCGCATCCTCCATCGACGCCCGGAACGACACCTCCTGTACGGACGGATTCGGCTCAAGGATCGTCACACCAGCGCTCCATGCAGCCGGGTCAGAAAATACGATTTGATTGATGATTCATCGAAGACTTGACTCACGACAAACGACCAACGACAAACGATATGCCACAACGCATTGAATTTACAACGGATGATCAGGTAAAGATCATCGGGGGATGGGCCACCGCTCCAACCACGATCGGCGCCGTCATCCTTTTGCACATGTACCCCGCGACCAAAGAATCGTGGGCGAGCTTTCAGCCCGTGTTGGCGCAGCGGGGGATCGCTTCTTTGGCGATTGACCTCCGGGGCCACGGAGAGTCCGTTTCGACGCTCGAAGGCGCGGTGCTGGACTATCGGAAATTCAATGACGATGAAACGAAGTCGACGATCAATGACGTCCACGGCGCATACGCGTGGATCAAGGGGCGCGGGATTGATGCGGACCGTATCGCCGTTGCCGGAGCATCGATCGGTGCGAACCTCGCATTGAAGTTTTTGTCGGATGAACCGCAGGTTCCCGCGGCAATCCTTCTGAGTCCGGGACTGCATTCCCATGGGATTGAGCCAATGGACTTTATGGATTACGTTTCTCCGCACCAGTCCGTATGGATCGTGGCATCGCGCGGGGATGATGACGAGAGCGTGAGTGACTCGGCGGAGATCATGGAGGGGCTGTTTTCGTCGGATAAGGATTTTACGAAACTGGAAGGAGCCGGCCACGGGACGAAGATGCTGGAAGCGGACGGAGAGCTCATGGGTCGAATGGCGGATTGGCTCCGTGATAAGATTCAGGGGAGCTAGGTGGATAGGTTGTAGGTTGTAAATTGGAGGCGACGGTTCTTATTTGATCGGAATGGTGCGACAAAACGTAGTATCTATCGCGCGCCGCGGACAGGCGTCAGATCAATCAGCAGCCAGTAATCAGTCATATCGTCTACGATGATCGAAATCCTTCAAGGAGTAGTGCTCGGAGCCGTTCAGGGGATAACGGAATTTTTCCCCGTTTCTTCGAGCGGCCACCTCATTCTCATCCCCGTGATCGCGGGCTGGAAGGATCAGGGGCTGCTCTTTGATACCGTGCTCCATTTGGGAACGCTCATGGCGCTCCTCTGGGTGTTTCGTTCGGATATCAGAGACGTATTCGCCGGAACATTCCGCAGGAAGGATGCTTCCGACAGGCGATTTCTTTCCATGGTCATTGCGGCGTCATTGCCCGGGATCCTCTTTGGGGGGTTGTTCGGCGGATGGATTGAAAATCATGTCCGGGGTCCGATGCCCGTTGTCTTCGGCCTCATCGTTTGGGGTATTGTTCTCTTCATCGCGGACCGCGTGGCAAGTGCGAGGAAGCAATCCGTCTCGGATGCGAAACGAATCAATTGGACGCAAGCGCTCACTATCGGGTTCGCGCAGGCAATCGCGCTGTTTCCGGGCACATCACGCTCCGGTATAACGATAACAAGCGGATTGTTTGCGGGACTCAATCGCTCAACGGCTGTCCGCTTCTCATTCCTCGTGAGCATTCCAACGATCGCGGCCGCCGGGAGCTACGGTTTGTACAAGCTCCTGCTCCAGGGGATGGATACTGCGGGCGTTGCGGAGCTCGTCGTCGGGTTCCTCGCCGCAGCCGTGACCGGCGCCTGGGCCATCAAATTCCTACGATCCTACGTGGAAAAACATTCATTCACGCCATTCGTCCTCTACCGGTTTGCACTCGCACTTTTGGTACTCCTGATCATTTAAGAAGATATCGCGCATGGAAAACGAAAAAGGGAAAACGGAAAAGGGAAACGCTCTGCGAGCATTCGGCAGGTGCTTCCGTTTTCCGTTTTTCGTTTTCTTTTTTTCAATCTTCCTGCTCACGTTCCTCCGGTTCGCCGTTCCCGCCTCCGCGAGTGGACGGATTCCGGAGCAGAAAGTGAACGCCGCAGCCATTCCCGTTGACCCGAGCGCGTATGCCGCCATCCTCGTGGCGGATGTCGCATCCGGGAAAACTCTCTATGCGCATGAACCGGCGAAGGTCTGGACGGCGGCGAGTTTGACCAAGCTCATGACGGCGCGCGTGTTTACGTCCACGCCGACGAACTGGTCGGCAACGGGGAACATCACTTCCGCGGATGAAGTGGGCGGAGGGAGATTGCAGCTGCCTTCCGGAACCACTATGTCGCTCCGGGATGTGCTCTATTCCGCCATCATCGGTTCCGCGAATAATGCGGCGGAGGCCATGGCGCGCATGTTCGACGGGAGAGGCGCGTCCGCGTTCGTTCAGGAGATGAATGGAATGGCGGCGCGATTCGGACTGTCGCAGTCTCGCTACAACGATCCGTCCGGCATGAATCCGGAAAACACCACGTCCGCGTACGACATCGCAACGCTCCTATTGGAAGCCTCCCAAGAGCCGGAGACACAGCGAGCGATGGCCTTGCCGACGTACAGCTTTAAGACGCGGTCTCCCGTCATCGCGAAAACGATTAAGAACACGAACGACCTCCTGTTCATGGAGCCGGGAATGATTGTGACAGCAGGCAAAACGGGATTTTTATATGAATCAAAATATAACTACGCGGTAAAGGTCCACCCCAAAGACGATCCGTCGAAAGAGCTCGTTATCGTCGTACTCGGTGCAGCCACGCGTGCGGATTCCGTCAATGCCGCGATTGCGCTTGCGAAGTGGGCATGGAGCGCATTCACGTGGAACGATGCTCCATCATCGCCGGGCGTAACGCAAAACTCCGAAATGGGCGATCGCGGGGAGGAGATTCTCACTCTGCAAACGTTTTTAAACGCGAACGGATTCAAGATCGCAAGCGTTGGACCGGGATCGCCGGGAAAGGAAACGACGTACTACGGATCCTTGACGCACGCGGCCGTAAAACGATTTCAGGAGGCGAATCGCGTTGATGTTCTCGATCCGCACGGAACCGCGGAAGGGACCGGGTATGTGGACATGCTCACGCGCGCCGCGATAAACGCGTATGAGCCCAAAACGCCTCCTCCGCAGACTCAGACCGCGCCTGCGGTTCAATCCTCCACTCAGCCGCGCACGAGCCTGTCATTGCCTCCCATGGGCGCGGGGAGCATTGGAGCGGCCGTTCGGACTCTCCAAGAGCTTTTAGCGCGAGAGAAGGACGTGTATCCCGATGCGCTCGTTACGGGGTATTTCGGGCCTCTGACGGAATCGGCCGTTCAACGGTTCCAATTGAAACACGGCGTCGTTTTATCAAATGTCGATCCGGGGTACGGGTACGTGGGTCCGAAGACGCGGGCGAAGCTGGCGGAGATGTACGGATCGTAACCATTGCGCATTTCGCATTGCGCATTTCGCATTGACATCAGGATGAGAAGTCCGCAATGTGCAATATGTAATGCGCAATACAAAACCGAAGGTGTTGCTCGGCATGAGCGGCGGCGTTGACTCCAGCGTGAGCGCCGTTTTGCTGAAGAAGCGCGGGTACGATGTGATCGGCGGGTTTATCAAAAACTGGTCGGATTCAAAAGATATTTGGAGCGGGGAGTGCCAATGGCGAGGAGACAGACGTGATGCCATGCGCGTGGCGGCGGAGCTCGATATTCCGCTCGTGACGTTTGATTTCGAAGACTTGTACCGCAGGAAGGTCGTGAACAAGATGTTCAAGGCGTACGCGAACGGCGCGACGCCGAACCCGGATGTCCTCTGCAATCAGGAGATCAAGTTCGGCGTTTTCTTTCAGGCGGCGAAGAAGTTGAAAGCGGACTTTATCGCCACCGGGCACTACGCGCGCATTCGGCGCGACCGTAACAGCGTCGCGCGCCTCCTTCGCGGATCCGACCCGGATAAGGATCAGAGTTACTTTCTTCATCGCGTGACGCAGCGAGCATTGCGGAAAACGATCTTTCCGATCGGGAATCTCAAAAAGTCAGAGGTTAAGAAGATGGCGAAGTCACTCGGCTTATCTACGGCTGAGAAAAAGGAAAGTATGGGCATCTGCTTTATCGGAAAACAGCCCATGAAGGATTTTTTACGCACGCGCATCCCGTCCAAACCCGGAGACGTTGTTGATCCGAACGGAACCGTCA
>CAYMPS010000041.1:0-2842 GCA_964392485.1 uncultured Gammaproteobacteria bacterium
TTCGCGAACGACGTGCCCCGGCACTTCCGGGCATAACGTCATTCGTTCACTATTCGCGAACGACGTGCCCCGGCAGTATCTCCGGAGGCGTCGAACGCTAATGCGCGCAGACTATAGCGCATGTTGGCGGGCCTGGCAAGCCCTATAACAGCGTTTGACCCCGGTCTTTTTCTTTGATAAACAAGGTTCAACCCCGATTCGGGGCGCACCTCAACAAGGAGAATAGGGATGTTAACGAATCTGTTCCACTGGTTCAAAAAGCCGCATCCGTTCCTTTATGCTCTTCCGGTTTTCTTTGCCATCATGTTCGCCGTCTTCCGTCTGACCATTCCGATCGAAGGGGGAAAGGAGCTCGAGCATTTGGCCGGAAACGCGATGTGCAGCGCTATCACCGCGGCTTTCGCTCTCTGTTTCTATGCATGTACGGCGCACGTGGGATTTCTCCTACGTCGCGGGATGAGCCTGCAAGGCATCAAGGATTCAAATACGAATTTCATCATTGATCTAGAGGAGGCGCATCTTGGTTACGCGGACGCTTTTCGGTGTATTCGGCAAGGGATTTTTCCCAGCCTCCGCCTCCTTGCTCATGTTTTCAACCCATTCTCCTGACGTCTCGGGCGGCTCGCTGTCATCTCTCGACAGCTGGAGCCGCCCTTTTTCGTTTAGGGAGTTAGGGGTTAGGGGGCAGGGAGTTAGGGGGGCGAGCCCTAATCCCTAACTCCCTAATCCCTAACTCCCTTTTCCTTGACAGGATATGAAATCCCCAGTATTATCGCCACGCGGGATAGAGCAGTCAGGCAGCTCGCCAGGCCCATAACCTGGAGGTCGCCGGTTCAAATCCGGCTCCCGCAACCAAAAAAGACCGTTGGGAATACCAACGGTCTTTTTTGTTGCTTGCCTGATGTAAAAAACGCGCACCTTTCGGCACGCGTTCATGTTGGTGGGCGAGGAGAGACTCGAACTCTCATGACCTTGCGATCGCAGGATTTTGAGTCCTGTGCGTCTACCAGTTCCGCCACTCGCCCGTCGTTTATTTCATTTGTCGATATTGAGACTCGTCCCGATCAATTTCACCGACGGAAGAGGAGCGAATGGCGGCCATTCGCCTCCCATTTGAAGATGAGTAACAAGACGACTCAATTCGCATGAGACGATACAACGATGCGCTTGACTCGTCAATGGTTTTGTGAACAGTCGGGGTTGATTTGGGAGGTCGAAAGGCGTACGCTGAATGGGCTATGGGACGAATCATTTCCGTTGTCAACCAGAAAGGCGGGGTGGGAAAAACCACAACGGCCATTAACCTCGGCGCGTATTTGGCGAATGCGGGAAAGTTCGTTCTTATCGTTGATCTTGATCCTCAAGCGAACGCGACCTCCGGCATCGGCGTTGATTTTCAGGCGCTCGAGCAGGGGGTATACCAGGCGGTGCTCGGACAGGTTCGCATGAAGGACATCGTCCAGCCCACGGCGCACGAAACGCTTCGCATCGCTCCGGCAACGCAGGATCTCGCCGGACTGAACGTGGAACTCGTGGACATGGATCGCCGCGAGCATAAGCTGCACGAAGCGCTTTTGGAAATACGGCACGACTACGACTACATCCTCATTGACTGTCCGCCCACGCTCGGCATGATTACGATCAACGGCATCGTGGCTGCGGATGAAATTCTCATTCCCGTTCAAGCCGAGTACTACGCGCTCGAAGGTCTGGGACAGCTTTTGGAGACCGTGAAGCTCGTGCGGGAACGTATTCGGCCGGACGTTGATATCCTGGGAGCGGTTCTCACCATGTACGACGGACGCACCAAGCTCAGCGAAGACGTCCTGCAGGAACTCTACAAGTATTTCCCGAAGAACATTTTCCGCGCCGTGGTTCCGCGCAGCGTGCGGCTGGCCGAAGCGCCGTCGTTCGGACGGTCCATTGCCATGTTCGACGCGAACTCCAAAGGTGCGAAGGCATACGAGCGGCTGGCGCGGGAAATCATTGATACGGAAAGCGATCGCATGCCTGTTGTATGATGAAGCGACGTTCTTCAGGATTAGGCCGTGGATTAGGCGCACTCATACCTCCCGATTCGGGGGGTACGTTTTCGTCCGATGATGCATCGGCATCGAAAAAAGAAGATCGTGCATCCAAAGCGGCATCCGTTGCGCCGGAAGATTCAAAGCCTCAGGGAACGTATCGTCAAGTATCTGTTGCGGAAATTGTGGCGAATCCGCAACAGCCTCGGCGTCATTTCGACCACACGGCACTGGAAGATCTCGTCACGTCCATCCAAGAGCGGGGGATCATTCAGCCGCTCGTTGTTACGGAGCTCCCAAACGGCACGTATGAGCTCATCGCCGGCGAGCGCCGGCTTCGCGCTTCCCGCATCGCAGGCCTCAAAACGGTTCCGTGCATCGTTCGATCGGCTTCGGAGCAGGACAAGCTCGAGATCGCACTCATCGAAAACATCCAGCGGCACGACCTGAATCCCATCGAAGAAGCGATCGCATACAATCGTCTCATGGAAGAGTTTAGTATGACGCAGGACGACGTGGGGCAAAAGGTGGGGAAGAGCAGGCCGCAGGTGGCGAATATCGTGCGCCTCCTCCAATTGCCGGAAGATATCCAGCAGGCCCTCATTGATCGAAAAATCAACGCTTCGAACGCACGGACGCTCCTGTCGCTCTCTTCGGAAGAAGAGCGCATGAACCTGTTCCACGCCATGCTCGCAGGCAATTTTACGGTCCGGCAGACCGAATCGCGCGTGCCGCACCCGCGCCGGTCGCGGGAAACGGATCCGAACATCCTGGATCACGAACGAAAACTCCGCGAAGCGCTGGGCCACCGTGTGGAT
>CAYMPS010000041.1:2942-7097 GCA_964392485.1 uncultured Gammaproteobacteria bacterium
TTACACGTCCTGCTCTCCTCCGGGCATGAAGCCCTTGAGCCAGCTTTTCAGGGAGACCTGCGCCTGCTGACGAATCTTTGACCGTGCGTAGCGCGTCTTTACGAATTTGAGCCAGTCCGGATTCGGGCCTTTGCGGGATCTGTCCACCATAATCTCCACGACGTCGCCGCTCTTCAGCGTCGCACTCAACTGTTCAATCTTATCGTTTACCTTTGCGGCCGCGCACTTGTTTCCGACTTCCGTGTGAATGGCGTATGCGAAATCAACGGGCGTGGAATCTTCCGGAAGGTCGATGACGTCGCCCTTCGGCGTAAACACGAAAATGCGATCTTTGAAGATGTCGATCTTCATTTCCTCGAGCGTGCTCATGTACTGGTTCGTGTCCGCAATCTCCTTGTTCATTTCACCGAGCTGTTTCATCCAGTCCGCCTGAGCCGCATTCTTCACGCCGATGGCCGTCCTGCCTTTCGCTTCATCGTACTGCCAGTGCGCGGCGATACCGTACTCGGCAACGTTGTGAAGCTCTTGCGTGCGAATTTGGAATTCAACGATTTCACCCTCATCGCAAAAAACCGTCGTATGGAGCGATGAGTATCCGTTGGGTTTTGGCTGGGCGATGTAATCCTTGATGCGGCCTTTGAGCGGCGTCCACGTCCCGTGGATAATCCCAAGGGTCGCGTAGCAGTCGGAGAGCGACGGGACGATGATGCGAACGGCCATCAGGTCGTAGATGCGCGTGATATCGCGATCGTACTTGAGGAGTTTTCGATACAGTGAGTAGAGGTGCTTGGAACGTCCATGGACTTCCGCTCCCTCCACGCCGGAGGACTTCAGGATCTCGCGCGTCCGATCCATGACCCGATCGAGGTACTCGCGTTTGCCCTCGCGCGTTGATTGCGAAAGTTTTTCGGTCCACGCATACTCTTTCGGGTAGACGTACTTAAACGAAGCGTCTTCGATGCGTCCTTTCATTTCACCCATTCCCAGGCGATTCGCGATCGGGGCGAAGATCTGCAGGGATTCGAGCGCGATGCGGTACGCCTTCTTCGGAGGCATGGCGTCGAGCGTTTCCAGGTTATGCAATCGATCGGCGAACTTGATAATGACGACGCGGATATCCTGCGCCATGGCCAGAAACATCTTTCGGAGGTTCTCGATGTACCGTTCGATACCGCGGTACTTCAGTCGTCCGAGCTTGGTGATGCCTTCCACCATGCTCGCAACATCATCGCCGAATTCCGTCCGGATTTCATCGATGGTCTTGTCCGTATCTTCCGGAACATCGTGAAGCAAGCCGGCGATGACCATGGATGTGGGGAGCCGCATCTCCGCGAGGCGCACGGCCGTTGTCAGTGAGTGGATGACGTACGGCTCCCCGGATTTTCGCGACTGCCCACTATGCGCTTCTTGTGCGAATGCATAAACCCGCCGAAGCTCATTCTCATCAGCATTCGGATCATTTCGTTTTACAACTTTTATGACATCCTCAATCGTGGGCATATGGCGTTTGGTATCGGGTATCTCGTATCTGGTATCTCGTATCTGGTATCTGGTATTTTGTTTGGATGGTTTTTATAAGTAATTTATAGCCTATGTGTATCTAAGGAACTTTGCAAGCCCCGGATAGGTTGTCGGTGGTGGGTTGTAGGTTGCAGTGCCTCTGTTTGATGTTGTGCGTTTAAAAAGGGATTTATCATTTGTTCCATTATCATCTATCCATCTACGCGAGTTGACTACCTAACTTGACAAAATGAATATTTTGAGGTACGCTGTTCGATAATATGTCAGTTGAAGCAATGCCATCGCTTACGCCGGATGAGGCTCCGGCATCGCAAAAACGGCCGCACCGCAAAAAGAAAGAAGGCGCATCAAACGTCATTCCTCTCGCTTCTTTTGAAGAACAGATGGAAGACGTCGAAGCGAACGGGCATGATGCGGAGTCCGAAGGCGAGGCTCCGAGACATTCCGGCATCTTCGTTTTTGAGCGTAGCCATACGAGCGAAGTCGAGCGGGAGCATGAAGAGCGAACGTCGGACACGATCATTTCGTTGCATAGAGAGCGTGATGAGTGGAAAAGAGAACTCGATCAGCTCGAAGGAAAAAATAATCCTTCCGAAAAAGAACGGGAGCGCTGCGATGTGCTTCGGTCCCGCATAAAACGGGTGTCGCTCATGGAGGATAGAGCCAAAGAAGTCGAAATAAAGGAAAAGACGGAAGAACGCATGAAGGAGGTGGAGCGTGATCTCGAGACCGCACGCAAGCGGCTGCAAGAAGTGGAGCGCGAACGGAAGCTCATGGAAGAAGATCGGGCCAAGCGCGCCGAGGATATTCGAAACGATCGAAAACGCATTGATGCGCTTAACGAGGAATTGAAGAAAAATCCCACGGATGACAAGAAGGCGGAAGTTGCCAAAATCTCTCAGCACCTCGAAGAGGCGAGGAGTGAGATGGAAGGCCGGGATCTGAGCATCCGGGACATGCGGCACGAAGAATCATCCGCTCGCGCAGCGGTAAAAGACAAGAGCCGCGTCCTCGAAGCGTTCGCGCTCGCTATCGTTGCGTCGCGTAACACTATCTTAACGAAAGAAGCCGAAATTCAGGAAGTTGATATTCCGATGGAAGACATGGAGCCTGAGCGGCCGGATACTCCTCCCGCGAAGAAGAAAGAGCTAAAAAAAGAATCCTCCGTCCGTCTGGGAAGCAGCATGCTCGGTACGACCGGGGTCATCATCGGCGCGCCCATTGCAATCGGAGGCGCGGCTTTGGCTGCGGGAGGCCGGTTCTTCAAGACGTTCTTCAATAATATTTACAAGCTCACCATGGATCCGGGAAAGTTCTTCAGTGAGCTGAGTTCAAAGTATTCCTCCGCCATGCAGGAGCCTCCGAAGGGGAAAGGCGGAGTCATGGGATTTTTGAGCGGAACGAAGTGGCTCCTCGTCGGAGATGCGCCGCCGAAGAAGGAAAAAACCAAGTAACAAACTCCAAGTTACAAATAAGCTTCAATAATCAATGATTCAAACGCCCCTATCGAGGGCGTTTGAAATTTGAAATCTGGAATTTATTTGTAACTTGGAGTTTGTTACTTGTAACTCGCCTGTTTCCCGGATCTTCTCATTCTTCGTCTCGCGGCTTTGAGAACTTGCAGTCTTCTTTCGAGCAAACGTATTTGGTCTTCTTTGCGAGGAGCGGCCAGCCGTCGTTCGGGCACTTCTCCTCGGTCGGTTTGTCCCAGAACGCCTGGTCGCAGTCCGGATATTTGTTGCAGGAGTAGAATATCTTCCCTTTCTTTGTCCGTTTTTCGATGATTTCGCCTTTCCCGCATTTCGGGCAGGTAACGCCCGTTCCTTTTTCGATGGATTTGATGTTCTTGCACGCCGGATAGGCGGAACAGGAAATGAACGGGCCGAAGCGGCCGACCTTCTTTACCATGGGCGCGCCGCATTTATCGCACACCTCATCCGTCGGTTCCGGCTCCGGCGGCTCTTCGCCGGCCATCGGTTTCGTGTTCTTGCATTCCGGATAGCCGGTACAGGCGAGGAATTTTCCGTACCGACCGCGCTTCACCATCATGGGCTTGCCGCACTTCTCGCATTTCTCGCCGTCCGCTTCTTCCAGCGCTTCTTTTGCGATCTCCTTCTCCTGCATTTCCAGGCTTTTATGAAACGGTCCGTAGAACGCTTCCAAGAGCGGACGCCACTCCATTTCGCCGGAGGCGATTTTGTCGAGCGACGTTTCGAGCCTCGCCGTGAATTCCAAGTCAACGATATCCGGGAAGTGCTTTACGAGGAGGTCGTTTACGTCGTAGGCGATGTCCTGCGGCATGAGCCGTTTTCGCTCATCCCGTTCCGCGTAGCCGCGATCAATGAGCGTGGAGATGATGCTCGCATACGTGCTCGGCCGTCCGATCTCATCTTCTTCGAGCCGTTTGACGAGCGTGGCGTCCGAGTAGCGCGCCGGCGGTTCGGTGAAGTGCTGTTTTCCTTCAATCTCCTTCGCATCCAGTTCGTCGTCCTTCTTCAGCTCCGGCAAGAAGCGGTCTTTGTCCTGGTCCGGGTAGAGCCTAAGGTACCCGTCGAAGATGACGCGCTGGCCCGTTGCCCGGAACGTCGCATCGCCGCCCTCCACATCAATCGACGTTGAGAGCATGCGCGCGGA
>CAYMPS010000041.1:7197-8643 GCA_964392485.1 uncultured Gammaproteobacteria bacterium
AGCTCAATACCTTCGTAGAGCTTCTGCGCGAGGGTCATGGTCTGCTTGGATGTGAATCCGAGCCGGTTGTTCGCCGTTTGCTGGAGCGTTGAGGTCGTGAAAGGCGGAGGAGGGGATGCTTTCTTCTCTTTTTCTGTAACATTCGCAACGCTCCATTCCGTTTCTTTCAATGTTTCCAAAATGCCGTCCACGGTCTCTTTGTCTTTCAGGTCCATCTTCGCAAGCGTCTTTCCGTTCCATGTATGTAACTTCGCTTCGAATGAATCGTCAGATTTCTTTTTCGCGAAAATTCCTTCCACAGTCCAGTACTCTTCCGCAACGAAATCTTTAATCTCCCGTTCGCGCTCCACGACGAGTCGGAGTGCAACGGATTGTACGCGTCCCGCGCTTAAGCCTCTTCGAATCTTCCGCCAGAGCAACGGTGAAAGTTCGTATCCCACAAGCCGGTCCAGAATCCGGCGGGCTTGCTGAGCATCGACCAGGCGAAGGTCCAATTCCTTGGGGTGTTTAAGCGCTTCATCAAGGGCTTCTTTCGTAATTTCATGGAAGGTGATGCGCTGGAGCTTGGAAGGCTCAACATCCAAAATCTGAGCCAGGTGCCAGCTAATAGCCTCGCCTTCTCGGTCTTCGTCAGTAGCGAACAAAATCGTCTCCGCTTTTTTCGCTGCAGCTTTGAGCTCCTTCACCTTTGGCCGGCTCTTTAAAGGTATCGCGTACGTCGGTTCAAAGTTATTCTTAACATCTACGCCGAGTTTGGATTTCGGAAGATCGCGAATATGTCCGAAGCTGGCGAGGATTTTAAAATCTTTGCCCAAGAAGCGGCTGATCGTTTTTGCTTTGGTCGGGGACTCTACGATGACGAGTTGCATAGTCGTTTTCAGAGGATACACGGTTTAGGTGTTTTTCGTCGAATGCGTACCGCTCGAAGAATTGTTTGTGTATCTATCATGATGATGGTTTTGTGTCAATGGTTGGTGATTACCCGCGTTTGGCATTCAGCGTTTAGCATTTGGCTTTTCTGTATGGAGTTGGCGCATGAAACGGTTTAAGAGCCTGAGGACGAGTTCCAATTTTTCTTCAACCGGGAGAAAGTCATTTATCGGGGCGAATTTAAGCCGTTTTGCCAGACGTAACTGCGTCTGCAGCTCCATCGCTGAACCGTTTGCGATCAAGCAAAAGCGTTGAAGTTCTCTGTCGCTCATCCTTCCTTTCCCTTCAGCGATGTTCGATGGAATTGAGAGAGCTGAACGTCGAATCTGCGATGTATACGTAAATTTTTCATCGGATGGAAATTTTTTTGTGAGTTGGTGAACCAAAAAGGTAAGTTCAAAGGCTTCTTTCCAGACATGAAGGTTTTCATAACCGAACATATGTTTATTCATTGATTAGGTGATGGAGCGATTCCGGCCAAACGCCAAATGCCAAAAGCCAAATGCCTATTCTTAA
>CAYMPS010000041.1:8743-10667 GCA_964392485.1 uncultured Gammaproteobacteria bacterium
GATGGAGCGATTCCGGCCAAACGCCAAATGCCAAAAGCCAAATGCCTATTCTTAACATCCGTTCGCCTTCACATACGTCTTCGGACCGACGGAGATGATGCGGCCCTTCATTTCCAGTACGCTCAGAAGCGCGCTTACTTCCGCGGGGCTCCGCTCGCTCATGCGCGTGAGTTCGTCCACGGATTTCGGCGTGCTCAGGGCCTCGATGAGGTGTTGCTCCTCCGGCGTTTGGGGCAGGCTCGAGCGTACTTCCGAGATGCTCGATATCCGTTGATCGCCGTGAAGATTGATCGCGCTCCAGATGTCATCGATCGACATGCAGGGTCGGGCGCCGTCTTTGATGAGCGCGTTCGTTCCTCGGGAGGCATTCGACCAGATGGATCCCGGCACGGCGAGGACTTCGCGTCCCTGCTCGAGGGCGAGCCTGGCGGTGACGAGTGCGCCGGACCCGTGATCCGCTTCGATGATTACGACGGCATCCGAGAGACCGGCGATCAGTCGGTTCCGGTGCAGGAATTGGTACGGGAGTGTGGGCGTTCCCGGAGCGTTCTCCGACAACAGCAGGCCGTTGGCCTGAACGATGCGCTCCGCGAGCGGCATGTTCGTTTGAGGCGATATCGATCGGCTGTCGATGCCGCTCGGCAGTACGGCAATCGTTCGCCCGCCCGCTTCCATGCAACCCCTGTGGCAGGCCGCATCCGTTCCGAGCGCAAGGCCGGATACGACGGTTACGCCGTTTACGGCGAGTTCGCGGGCGAAGAAGCCGGCGGAGCGCCGTCCGTACGGCGTCATGTTCCTGGTTCCGACGAGGGAGATGCGCAATTCGTCTTGAGACAGCGTGCCGCGTACGAAAAGCGCGGCCGGAGGATCGGGAATGACCGCCAGGCTATTGGGGAAAAGGGGATCGCTCGGCAGGATGAAATCGATCCCTCCTTTCTCCATCATCGCAATGTCCGCATCCACGGGCGCGTTCAATGATGCGGTGAGTGCGCGTTGTTGCACTTCCGTCAATCTCATTCCGCTTTCCATGCGTTCCGAAATAAACTTCCGCGGATCCGGGTACGCGCTCCAAATGCGCCGGAGCGTGCGGCTCCCGCATTCCCATGCGCGGACCATGCGATATGCGGTGATGCGTTCTTCAGTCCAGTTTGTCATAGGGTATGGATAGGAATAGGGAAGAGGGAATACGGAATGGGAATATCGGGGCGGAAGTTGTGATGTCTCATGGGGTTTACATGGTTGATTATCGTGATCCCTCTTGACGTTTTTTACGCCTATTGGTAAGAAGTGCCCGTTAGAGTAAGCGCCTTTCATACTGTCTGCACCAGACTCTTCACCGGGAATGCCCCTCCAGCCCGGGTTAAGCAAGTCCAGTGTGGGCAGTATGAAGGGCGGTTTTTATTCGGGCATGGGGCAAGGGGCAAGGGGCATGGGGCAACGGGATTGTGCGAAGTCGGGATCATATGAGAGATTGACAGAGTTTGCACAGAAGACGCCTTGTTCGATTAATAAGTTTTTCTGTTTGTTCGAATTTTTCGTCGGGGGCCATATGTAAGTCTTTCGCTATTTTTATCTGCGTATGGAGTTCTGCCGCAGAACCATACGCCACATAGCAAAATTGGCGATATTCCACCCGGGTCTTCCGATGGAATCCTTCGGCAATATTGGATGGAATGGAAACGGCGGCTCGGCGCATTTGTGATACCAAACCGAACCGTTCATCGGGAGGGAAGGTACGTGTAAGTTCGTATATTGCTTTTGTTAGTGAATACGATACTTGCCACGCGATTACATGTTCATAGGTTCCCATATTATTTAGACGGGCATGGGGCAACGGGCAGAGGCGTTCGGGTTTTTTACGGGGTGGTATTCAGAGAGATTTTCTTCAGGAAGAATCCCGTTGCCCCATGCCCCATGCCCGTTG
>CAYMPS010000042.1:0-10624 GCA_964392485.1 uncultured Gammaproteobacteria bacterium
TTCGTGATGGGGCTGATGATCGGGATGATCGTGTGGTTTGCATCGGGTAGAAATGCTGAACCATGAAGGACTGTTCTAACAAAATCCCGCGCCGGAAAACCTTTCGGTTCTCAACGGCGCGGGGTAGCGGACTGATTGAAGTGTCCTAGTAGACGGAGCTCTGACGAGCGCCTAGCCGGAAGCGCGGACGCGTTCGCTCGCGAAGGTGCTTGCGCGGACGTTTTTCGGAGCGACCGATCTGCGTCTCCTCCCAGCTTTTGACTGGGCGAATCTTTCCACAGCGGATCATATCCAAGAGTTCGAGCGCATCGCTGAATGAAGCAGGATGAAATTCACTGTTCGTCTCTAAACACGACGAGGTGATTAGGATTTGGTATAGCGAGGTCTTGTTCGACTGAACCATATCCACGACGCCGCGCGCTTTGCCAAATACATATTCGCCCCTCGCTCGCTCGGGGTAAACGGGAAGGCGTTCCATGATCGAGATAAGCTCAACGACCTCGTAAGACGATAGTTCGAAAGACTTTGCTTCTACCATTTGGGTCGGACCGAATTCGACGTAAGGGGAGGTTTGCGGATAATTCACGCTGTAGTTCGAAAGGCTCCAGTACCAACGTTCGTCTTTCGTTTTCGGAGAGTCTTTCCAAGACGAGATGAGATGGAAACGGATATTCATTGTGTTCTCCTATGCCGTCTTACGTGAGGAGTGGTCCCCTCATCGTGACTTGTCGCTGTAGGATTGTTGAGGGAAAGCTCCCACGGAATTGTAAAGAGCAGGGGGAATATAGCCGAATTCCATTATTTTGTCAAGTGTCCATTACATCAATCTAACAGCTAACAGCTAAAAGCTAAAAGCTAGAAGCTGAAAAACAAAATCCCGCGCCGGAAAACCTTTCGGTTCTCAACGGCGCGGGCGAATCGGGTAATGGTCGGCGGAGAGCACGGTGTTTACTACCACATGAGGATGACAGGCGTGTCGAATGGCAGGGCTCTCATGAATGCCAGAACCGCACGGTTGTGACAGCTCGATGCTGCCGCATCAGGCAGCTTCGCCAGCTCGGATGCGAACAGGAACGTCAGTTCCTTGTCGTAGTGATCCGTTCTTGTTATTTCTACGCCATCCTCCGTGTTGATCATTAGCCACGTGGTAGGCGGGATGGGCCGCGGAGACAAGGTGGGGCGTTCGGGGATGTCTTCCCATCCCTCATCGGCGCGGCTCTCTGACAAGTCAATCAAGTGGCCGAAGAGCACAGAGTTGCTATCGAGCCACAGACTGTCTTTCACGCATACGCGCTCATCAGATAGTCCATTGATAGGTACGAGCAATTGCAGTGATAGTCCCATTTTTTCCTCCTTTTTTGGATTTCATGAGACCTTCGTTTACGTCTCCGCAGAATTGCAGAGAACCTGCGGATGATAAACTATTCTGCGGATTTGTCAAGAGAACGCCGCTGACTTAGGGCTGCGGAAATACGAATAACCGCGAAATGACGAATCCATTGATCAACGTCAGGAAAAGAATTCGTAGATTCGTACCCCATTCGTAATTCGTAGGTTTATCCTCATTCTCTTGCCTAAACCCCCTCCCTATGATGAAGTATCATCTCACTATGAGACTTCTCGTCACGGGCGGAGCCGGATTCATTGGTGCGAACTACGTGCACCATGTTTTGAATGCGCATCCGGAGGATGAGGTCATCGTGCTGGACAAGCTCACGTACGCGGGGAATTTGGAGAATCTGAAGCCCGTTGAACACAATCCGAGATTTAAGTTTGTGAAAGGGGACATCTGCCATGAGGAGCTCGTGGGGAAAATCGTGAGCAAGGTGGACGCGGTCGTGCACTTCGCGGCCGAGACGCACGTGGATCGCTCCATCATGGATGCGGCGGATTTCGTGCGTTCGAACGTGGTTGGCACGCAGGTTCTTCTTGATGCTTGTCGGAAGAACGCGAACGTTCGGTTTCATCATGTCTCCACGGATGAAGTCTACGGATCGTTGGGTCCATCCGGTGCGTTCGACGAGCACACGCCGTACGATCCCCGGAGTCCGTACAGCGCCAGCAAAGCCGGGGCGGATTACCTCGTGCGCGCGGCATGGCATACGCACAAGCTCCCGGTCACAATCTCAAACTGTTCGAATAACTACGGGCCCTACCAGTTTCCGGAAAAGATCATCCCGCTGTTCATTACGAATCTGCTCGAAGGAAAGAAGGTTCCGCTCTACGGCGACGGCATGAATATCCGCGACTGGATTTACGTGGAAGATCACTGCAAGGGCGTGGATCAGGTTTTGAGACACGGGAAGATCGGAGAGACGTACTGCTTTGGCGGGCGGAGCGAGCGGTCAAACGCGGAACTGACGAACACGATCCTGTTCGAAATGGGGTATGGCAAGGAAATGATCGAAATGGTAAAAGACCGTCCGGGACATGACCGGCGCTATGCCATTGATCCGTCCAAATCGGAAGCGGCCTTTGGCTGGGAGCCGGAAACGCCGTTCCTCCACGGCCTGCGGAAGACCATCAGCTGGTACAAGACGAACGAGTCCTGGTGGAAGAACGTGAAGACCGGGGCGTACCGGGAGTATTATGAACGGCAGTATGGGAATACGTCGTGAAGTCGTACAGTCGTGAAGTCGTGAAGTTCTTGCTAAGGACTCTACGATAGTACGACTTCACGACCATTAAATTTATGAAAGCACTCATCACGGCCGGCGGGCGCGCAACCAGACTGCGCCCGATCACGCACACGATCAATAAGCATCTGATCCCGCTTGCGAACAAGCCGATGATTGAGCATGCCATCGAGAAGGTCGTGGAATGCGGCGTCACGGAGATCGCCGTAAACGTGAATCCGGGAGAAACGGAACTTCAGAGCGTCATTGGTTCCGGGGATCGGTGGGGCGTGCAGATCACGTACCTCGAACAGCGCGGAGGACCGAAGGGACTCGCTCATATCATAGCGAATGCCGCGGAATGGTTGGGTGATGAACCGTTCATTTTCTACCTCGGAGACAATATCATTTTAAGTTCCATCAAGAACCTTGTCGCGCGCTTCCAGGACGAAGACCTGGATTGCCTGCTCGCGCTTTCCAAAGTCGATGATCCTCAGCGGTTCGGCGTACCGGAGATTCGCGAGGGACGCATCGTGCGCGTTCTTGAGAAACCGGCGGATCCGCCGTCTGATTTCGCCGTCACGGGCATCTACATCTATAAGCCGTGCATCCTGCGCGCCGTTGCCGACATCCGTCCGAGTGATCGCGGGGAGTATGAGATCTCCGATGCGCATACCTGGCTCATTAACCATTCGTATAAAGTCGGGTACGAAGAGATCACGGGCTGGTGGAAGGATACGGGCAAGCCGGATGATCTCCTGCTCGGAAACGAATACCTCTTGGATCTCATGGAGGGACCGAAGGTTGCCGAAGGCGTGCGCCGCGAGGAGGGCGTCATTATCGAGGGCAAGGTCGAAATTGGCGCGGGAACAATTTTGAAAGAAGGGACGGTGATCCGCGGGCCGGTGACCATCGGGAAGAATTGCGATATCCATAAGTCCACGATCGGTCCGTACGTCTCCATCAGCGAAGGCGTTCGCATCGAGCGTTCGCACGTGGAGCGTTCGCTAATCATGGAAGGAACGACAATCATTGACGGCCACTGGATCAGTAAGTCCATTTTCGGCCGTAACGTGCGCGCCATGCCCGTACAGGGCGGGGGAGAACGCGAGAACCGCTTCATCATCGGGGACAATGCGGTCGTCGAGTGGTAGCGGGAAGGTTGTAGGAGGTAGGGAGTAGGGGGTAGTATAGAGGCGTATTGACGAGTTTACGGGTTGTCGCGTCTGCGTGTTGGTGCCGTACGAGAAACGCGCTTACGCGGCAACATCCTTTTTAAACAGACGATATCCCCATCTATGATAAAAAAATCCTTTCATCGCGCGATTCTCCCTTGGGTCTTCGTGATCGCTTTCTTCGCCATCGCGCCGGCTGTCGTTTTTTATACGGCGGGGTATCGATGGAACTCGAAGAAGGGCGCCATTGAGCGGAATGGAACGCTCATCATTGATACGAGGCCGAACAACGCAACGATCAAATTAAACGGCGAAGTTTTTGATGATCGGAGTCCGAGTACCATGCAAAATTTGGCTCCGGGAACGTACGAAATTCGTTTGGAGCTTAACGGGTACCATCCGTGGCAGAAAACGCTGGAGATTCGTCCGGAACTCGTCACGTTCGTCAATGACGTTCAGTTTTGGATGGATGCGGAGCCGCAGCGCATCGTCGAAGGAGATGTTCAAGACGTCGTTGCATCACCGAACGGCAGATTTCTCGCCTATACGACCTTTGAAGATTCGTCCTTCGCTTTTTCGTTTCTCGAATTGAGCTCGAACGCGGAAGAAACGTTTTCGTTCAATACATCAAGCATTGCGCTCCCCATGCGTATTCGATGGAGCGATGATTCATCATCCGTCTATTTGAGGAGCGGAGACGGAATGTCGTGGATCGTAAGGAGGGGCGGCGGACAGGGGATCATCGAGCTACCCGAAGGTACGTATCGTTGGGATGACGGCATCCTGGTCGGATCAACCGGAGGAGAGCGATACCTGTACGATGTCGCGAATAATGTGATTGATCGCGAAGACTTTCCATATCACGTATTGGACATGGACGGGACGTATTCCATCGTTTCGTCAACGGGAACGACGCGATTGTCCCTCACGGATCAATCGAAGCCCGATCGCAGGTACGAGCTTCCGAACGGGGATTGGAGGTTCGGACCAACGTATAACGGGCTGATATTCCTGGTTGCGGACGGGGAATGGCTCGGCTTCGATCCGGATCTCGCCGAGCCGACGGCGCTCGCGATTCCCGTTTCAAAAGATCCGCTGTACATGAAAATCTCCGGAAATGAGCTCCTCCTTTCAAACGATGAAGGTGAAATCTGGCTTACCGCTCTGGAGCGGTCGGAACCGGAACTCGTGGTGAGGAAGAGCAAGGAGATCCAGACGGTGCTCTGGTTCCGAAGAGGAAACAACATCTTCTTCAATACGGATACGCAGGTTATTGCGCTGAATCTCGATTCGCGCGACGGACGCATGGAAACCGTGCTCGCGGAATTTGATGATATCCAAGGAATGACGCTCGCGAACAGGATCATCTACATCTCGGGGAAAAAAGGCGAAGAGCAGGGGATTTTCAGTCTTCAGGTTGAGTAGTCGGTATCCGGTATCTCGTATCCGGTACGGCTCTGAACGGAGGTTCTGGGATGTATTGAATCCGTTGTCGGTTGTGCAGATCATCGTTGTCCGCGTTTTAACGGCTGTTAACGAGTTGGCGTGTTTGCGAGTTATCGTGTTCCGAGCGACAGTCACTTGCTAACCTGTAAACTTGTTAACTTGTAAACCTGTTAACTTGTAAACCCGTTCACTCCCTCACCCGAATCCGCTCTTTTTCGCCGACGCATTGACGGCTGCGTTGCTTGATCGTATCATTCCGCCATGCCTTTTTCGTGGCAATACCCGTCCGTAAAGAATACGCCGAATCTCGCGGCTGTTTTTATCGTCGGGTTCATCACGTTCCTTCTGGGACTCGGCATTGGAATAGGGCAGGGGATCAAAGCGGGGAGCGGTACGGACATTAATGCGAAAACGGGGATTGACGCTCGGATCGAAGATAGAACGTTTCTTGGAGTCGTAAAGGGAATCGGTACCGCACCGCCGAAAGGGGAAGCGGAAGATGTTGATTTCGATTTATTCTGGGAAGTGTGGGAGGACATAAGGAAGAATTTTCATACGCAACCGGTGAATGAGAAGGAGATGTTTTACGGAGCGCTCCAGGGAATGGCGGATGCACTCGAAGATCCCTACTCGCTCTACCTCGAACCCGTGAATGCGGAAGAGTTTTCCGACAGTCTTAAAGGAGAGTTTTCCGGCATCGGCGCGGAGATCGGCGTCAAAGATGACGAGTTGCAGATCATCGCTCCGCTCCCGGATTCTCCGGCGGAACGCGCGGGCGTTCGAGCACGGGACCTCATTATCGCGATTGACGGTGAAGACGCGCTGTACATGCCCGTCCAGGAGGCGGTCATGAAGATTCGGGGGACGAAAGGAACGAGTGTTGATCTCACCCTTGGCCGTCGAAATTCATCCTCGGATGCTGATGGGGATATGGAGTTTTTGGATGTGACGATCGTTCGGGATACGATCGTGGTGAAGAGCGCGCGATTGATCGATCAGGGTAATGGAATCTTCCAAATTGAAGTTCGGAGCTTTAACGATGATGCGGCGGATACGTTCGCCGATCTCGTGGATGAAGCTTTGGAACGAGATGCGAAGGGACTCATTATCGATATCCGCAACAATCCCGGAGGTTTTTTGGACCGCGCCATCACGATGACCGGAGAGTGGCTCAAAGGAGATGTCGTGGTTCAGCAAAGCAAGCAGGGGGAGATAACGGAGCAGCTGCGCGGAACGGGACGAGGAATCCTCAAAGGCATGCCGACCGTGGTGCTCATTAACGAAGGATCGGCATCAGCATCCGAGATTCTCGCCGGAGCGCTCCAGGATTACGGATTGGCGACGGTGGTCGGCATGACGACGTTCGGCAAAGGAACCGTTCAGGATTACATCGAGTACTACGACGGATCCGCGCTCAAGATCACGATTTCCGAATGGCTGACACCGAAGGGGAGATCTATCGATAAGGAGGGCATCACGCCGGATATTGAAGTTGAGATGACGCAAGAAGACTACAATGCAGACAGAGACCCACAACTCGACCGGGCACTCGAGATCCTCAAAAATTCCTAAACCGTCCCATGCGAAAACGATCCGATCCGGATCAAGAAAGCGGCGGAAGCTTTTAGGGAAACCGGCAAAACGCGAATTGAGCGCCGGCGGTATTATCTATCGTAAACGCGCCGGTCAGATCGAGGTCTTTTTCATCAAAGACCCGTTCGGAAGATGGACGTTCCCGAAAGGGCACCAGGAATTGGGAGAGTCGCTCGCGGAAACCGCGGTCCGGGAAATAAAGGAAGAGACGAATCTCGACAACCTTCGCCTCGTGGCGCCGCTCGGGAAGACGAGTTTTCGGTTTAAGCGCGAAGAGGGCGTGATCGAAAAAACGGTATACCTCTTTTTATTCGAGGCGCCGCTTTCCGCAAAGGCGCAGGTTATCGGAGAGGGAGCGATTTGGGAGGGGACGTGGCTTAAAGCACACAAAGTATTTTCCATATCCGGATATCGGAATCTGGATAAGATCCTCGCAACGGCCATGCGGATCATTACGGAGCAGGAGGGTATGAAACCCGAGCACCCTCTTCAAAGGGCGCGTACGAACCATGGAGCGAGATCGCGCGGAAGGAGGAGAAAAAAAGGGAGAAGGAACGGAGAACGGGGAGTGAAGAACGGTTCGTGAATGGTATCAGGTAGACGGTATCTCATATTTGGTATGGCGCTGTTTGGTTTAGGCGTGCTTTACTTCTCCTCGAGCCTTGATGTTGGCCGCCATTCATAATGAGATCAGCTTACGTTCGTTGCTACATTATTGTTTTACGACGCAAGGTTGTGGGTAAGTTACTCCATGCGCGCTTCATCCCCTTCTGGTATAATTCAGTCCCGTTATGCCAAAACAACGTAAGTATATCTTTATAACGGGAGGCGTCATGTCCGGCGTGGGCAAAGGCGTCGCAACAGCATCCATCGGAGCCCTGCTTAAAGCGCGGGGCTTGCGCGTTACAGCGGTAAAAATAGACCCGTACGTGAACATTGATCCGGGCACGATGAATCCGGTTGAGCACGGAGAAGTTTTCGTCACCAAGGACGGACAGGAGTGCGATCAGGACATAGGAAACTATGAGCGTTTTTTAAATGAGGATTTGTCTTCCGACTGTTACATGACAACGGGGAGCATCTACTGGAACGTTATTACGCGTGAACGAGCCATGGGGTACCACGGAAAGACCGTGGAAGTCGTGCCGCATATTCCGCTGGAAGTCATCGGACGGATCAAGGTGGCGGCGAAGCGCACGAACGCGGACGTCACGCTCATTGAGATCGGCGGAACGGTCGGAGAGTACCAGAACATTTTATTCCTCGAGGCGGCGCGGATGATGCGGCTCGAACAGCCGAAAGACGTGATGGTCGCTTTAGTGAGCTATTTACCCGTACCCGGGAATCTGGGAGAAATGAAATCAAAGCCCACGCAGTACGCGTGCAGAACATTGAACGGAGCCGGACTACAGCCGGATATGATCATCTGCCGCTCTTCCAATCCCGTTGATGACGTCCGTAAAAAGAAATTGAGCATCAACTGCAGCGTAGAGCAGGCGGATGTCATTTCCGCGCCGGATTGCGATTCGATTTACGAAGTTCCTCTGAGGTTTCGGGATGAACACGTGTCAGAACGCGTCGTAAAGAAACTCGGACTGCCAAAGGCAACCGTACGCATGAAGCCGTGGAACGATCTGTTCAAGAACATCAGCGGAGCCAAACGGCCCGTGCGCATCGGCGTTGTCGGCAAGTACTTCTCAACCGGAGATTTTACGCTGAGCGACGCGTACCTCTCCGTACTCGAAGCGATCAAGCATGCCGCCTGGGCCGCAGGGAGGAAGCCTCAGATTGAATGGCTCAATAGCGAGGAATACGAACGGGATCGGAAGGCGATGACGACCCAGCTGAAAAACGTGGACGGAATCCTCATTCCCGGAGGGTTTGGGACGCGGGGCGTTGAGGGCAAGATATTGGCGATCCAGTACGCGCGGGAGAAGAAGATTCCGTTTCTCGGAATTTGCTACGGCATGCAGCTCGCCGTGATTGAGACGGCTCGGCACATCCTCAAGTGGAAAGATGCGAGTTCCACGGAGTTCAACCCATCGACGACGAAGCCCGTTATTCACCTCATGGATGAACAGGAGGAAAAGATGAAGAACAGCGATTACGGAGGCTCTATGAGGCTTGGAGACTACCCGTGCAAACTGCTTTCCGGTACCAAAGCGCGAAAGCTCTACGGAAAGGATCTCATCCTGGAGCGGCACCGGCATCGTTTTGAATACAATCCGCACTATCGAAAGAAGCTCGAAAAGACCGGCCTCGTCGTAAGCGGCGAATCACCGGACGGATCGCTCGCCGAGATCGTGGAGTTGAAGAACCATCCGTTCTTCGTGGCATCGCAGTTCCATCCGGAGATGACTTCAAGGCCGATGAGGCCGAATCCGCTGTTTCTTGGATTTGTCAAAGCGGCGGCAGGGAAGCGGTAAATATCGAATGTCGAATAACGAATATCGAACGCGGAAATTCGATAATGATATTTTTGATATTCGGTATTCGATCGTTGAGCCTAAAAATTGATCCGGATGAGGACTTTTTGCAAAGAATCCTCCCATGTGTTTCAGTAGGACTCTATGACATCCCAAGATAACATTGGAGGGGATGAGCCCATGGTTCAGATGCCGTTAGAGCCGCCAAAATTCGTGGAACCGCCAAAGCCGGCGGAGCCGACGGATGTTAAAACCGCGACGCCTCACGAACCATCGAGGTTCGGGAAGCTCATCATCTACGCGATCGTCGCCATCATCCTGATCGCGGCCTGCAATGCGTTCAGCAAGGAAGGGGGCGACACGCAGAATGGAAGTGATTCTGAATCCAAAGGCTTTTTCCAGTCCCTCTTCGGCGGTTCCGATGAGGGAGATGAGGCTCCGGTCGAGCAGGAATCGCTGCCGGAAGGATTCATGATTCCTGACGGGAAGGGGTGAATTTGATGCACAGGTTACTAGAATGTAGCTATTGCACGGTGTCTTCTCATGCGAGAGAATTATTATATGGATTGTAGCAGCTTACTAAATAAAATTAGGGGAAGCATAGCCCTGGTTTTAGTAGTTGATTCAAATGGAAAAGTCTGTGGGAAAGGGAGCGGCTTCATCTTTCTAAGAGACGGCATTTTAGTTACATGTAATCACGTTGTAAATAAGAAAGACGCCAGTTTTTTTATAAAATTTTACGATAAAGAAAATCTCATTAGCGCAAAAGTTATTATTCGGGACGAAGAACATGACTTAGCAATAATTAAATTTTCTGATTCCGAAAGGCGACCGTTGAGCTTAATTGAAAGTAAACAGATCGAGGAAGGCATGGAGGTGGTTTTTTCTGGCTACCCTTTAACATTGATGGATCTTACCACGCACCGTGGAATTCTTTCAGCGATCACTAAAGATGCAGCTGGTATAACAACGTACATGATTGATGGTACGGTTAACAGCGGTAATAGTGGATGCCCACTAATGTCACGCGACGGAGATGTTATTGGTGTTGTAAACGCTAAACGTCGTGAGAAAAATGATATCTTAGAAAAGGTTGAGGGTATGAAGCATGGTGCCATTGCGCTGCATGGAGTGGATTTAGTTGAGATACACAGTGCTCTAATTAGTAACGTTCAATTAGGAATGGGTTATGCGGTTCCGGCGGCCTTTATACCAGAGCCCAAGGATCAAGAAGATACAAGTATTTCAGATTCAAACCAATTAAATAAACCAAAATCTGAGAAGGATGAGGGGATCAACAAGCAATTACTATGACAAGATACTTTTTTCGTTCGAATGGCAATTACCTGGGTTTTATAAATAACAACTA
>CAYMPS010000043.1:0-10364 GCA_964392485.1 uncultured Gammaproteobacteria bacterium
CGCGCCGCAGGTGGAGTTCCTGCGGCGCGGTGGATGGGGGGTTATTCGTCTGGAAAGATGCGAGGGTATTTTTCAACTTCAGCCAGCAGGGCTTCATTTGAGAATGTCGGCCGTACGATTTGACGCCAACCATTGTTGGATCTCGTGGTGTCGAGCGGCCATATGGAGCGAACCCACGCGAGGTACGGGGACAGATTTTCGTCCTTTGGATTTTCCGGATCCGTCCTGCGCGTGTAGTGCAGAACCTGGCAGTTATGCGTATGATCTTTTGGATCCTGCGAGCGTCGGATGCGGTTGTATTCCTCAAAGGGAAGGAATTCCAAGATCATGCGGAATGCATCAATGATTTCTCCATGAGTTACGATGATCACGGACTTGCCGTCGTACTCTCTGTGCAGGAGTCCGAGGAAACAGTGAAGGCGGTTTCGTACTTCGCTGATGGACTCACCGCCGGGAGGAGTCCAGAGGTACGGGAGCCTCTCTTTGAGCGTGAGCTCTTTCGGATATTGATCTCGTCGTTCTTGGCGGGTGATGATATCCAGATGGCCGCGATTGCGTTCGATGAGTTGCGACTTTGGTTGCCATCGCGCATGCGGCAACTCGAGATGCGCCGCGGCTTCCAGGGCGCGAATCAGCTCAGATACGAAGTATCCGTCGAACGTGTTGGAAATGTTTTCGCGGATCCATTTACCGGCAGCGCGCGATTGTTCGCACCCTTCGGATACGAGCCGCCAGTAGGCGCTGTGGCGCGCGCGAAATTCCTTGGTGAAATAACGGTCGTCGCCTTTACGCGACGCTTCAATCGCCGCATTCCCAAAGGATCTGCCGTGGCGCGTAATTACAAGATTTTTTGGAAGCGCCATGACGAACCTCCCATGTAAGGATTGTGGTCTAAGGAGCGTTGGACTATACCGTATTCCACGGCTGAAAAGCCGTCAATATATTCGACAAACAGGTATCTCTGCGGGCGTTTGTGTTACATTCCTTTCCTGCTAAGGTAGGATAGAGATATAAATATTAATCAAATAATATGAAGCGATTTATTACCATTCTTTCCTCATTCGCGATCCTCGCGTCCATGGTTCCCGTGGTTCAAGCGGGGGATTGCTACGTGGATCCGGTCATTGAGTACGCCGGAAGCGGTACGATAAAGTCGGGAGTTTTCATGCGCGATCAGGCGTGCATGGAGGGGTCGAGCGTTCTCACAACGCTCTCTGCGGGTTCATCCGTCAGCGTGATCGGATACACGGATGGATGGTACCGCGTGGAAGCGAACGGCGGACGCGGATGGATCGGCATGCAGTTTTTGAATAATGCCGCATCAGAGACGGGGAAGCGATGGGACTGGGGCGAGTATCATGCGTATATGTCGGAATACCCGAGCAAAGGTCCGAGCGCATCAACGTCCGCGCCGAATCAGTCTCAGAACCAGACGCAGAATCGGGCGCAGATCATGAGCCGCGTGCGCGGATACATCCTTCTCCAAGTCGAAGAGCATGGGGAAGCGTGGTACGTGGATCCTGTATCCGATCGTCGATACTACATGAAGGACGGTCCCACGGCGTACCAGATGATGCGGAGTTTCGGCCTCGGTGTTTCCGAAACGGATTACGATACGATGGCTGCGGGGGATTGGAGTATGAAAAATCGTTTGCGCGGACGCATCGTCCTGCGCGTCCAAGAGCACGGGGAGGCGTACTACATTCATCCGGATGATCTGAAAATGTATTATCTGAAAAACGGAGATGAAGCCTATCGCATCATGCGCCTGTACAGCCTCGGGATCACGAACACGGATCTCGGGAGCGTCACGGCTGATGAAATCCCAATCAAATAATCTGTCGTCGGATGATCGATAAAAAACGACCCCGCTCTGCGGGATCGTTTTTTACAATGCGCGTCGGATGCTTGAGTAGACTCCGATCACGCCTGCGCCCACCAGGAATATGGTAAGGCCGTCGTATATATTCATAGGGTTGTTTTATAATGGAACGCCGGATCATATCAGAAATTAGTCATTTTGTCAAGTGTTCTTGCTAAAGCCGAAAATTCGGTAGTTGTCATTTCATTGACAGGTTGGCCATTTTCTCGTATCATCACCCCGCTAAACAGAAGAGTATCCGGCTGCGCCACGTCGCTCTCGAACGACCGTGGCCCGCCACGTCGCTCTCGAACGACCGTGGCCCGTTCGTCTAATGGTTAGGACATCAGGTTTTCATCCTGGAAATAGGGGTTCGATTCCCCTACGGGCTACCATGCAAATAATCCCGCGTTGCGGGATTATTTGATTATGCATTTTAGATTTCGGATTGAACGGGCGAGGTTCACGAGGCAATGTCAAAATAATTATTGCCCCGTTCGTTTGAATGGGGTAGGGTGTTACACTGTTCTTGTATTCGGCATATGAAGCGCTTCACCATCCTTGGCATTGAAACGAGCTGCGACGAAACATCCGTCGCGCTTTTGGATGTTGATTTTCGGACCAAGGTTCCCAAGGTTCGGATCAACAAGCACGTTGTCTCAAGCCAGATCGACATCCACGCGAAGTACGGCGGCGTGGTGCCGGAGGTGGCGGCGCGCTCGCATGTTCCGGAGACGGTCTCGTTGCTCACGAGTCAATTGAAGAAGAAAGACCCTCTGTCGAGTTTTGACGCGATTGCCGTATCAAAGGGTCCGGGATTGGCCACGGCGCTTCGCGTTGGCGTTCAGGCCGCTCAAACGCTCGCCTGGACGAGCGGAAAGCCCGTGGTGGGCGTGAATCACCTGGAGGGCCATATCGCGTCCGCATGGCTCGTTCCGGAGAATCGGAAACGGTGGGTATTCCCTTCGCTCGCGCTCCTCGTCTCGGGCGGGCACACGGAGCTCGTACTCATGAAGGATTTTTGCCGCTACACGGTCGTCGGGTCCACGCGCGACGATGCGGCGGGCGAAGCGTTCGATAAGAGCGCGAAGCTTCTCGGTCTCGGCTATCCGGGCGGGCCGAAGATTTCCAAGCATGCGGAGGATGGGAATGATGAGGCGTATCATTTTCCTCGTCCCATGATCCATGACCCATCGCTCGACATGAGTTTTTCAGGTTTGAAGACGGCGATCCGGCAGGAGGTCGGGCAAGGAGCAAGGGGCAAGGAGCAAGGGGTCTCTTATCGGGGGAAAGCGTTGAAAGATGTTTGTGCGTCCATCGAGGCGTCCATCGTGGACGTTCTCATTGCAAAGACGATCCGGGCGGCTAAAAAACATCCGGTGAAATCCATCCTGCTCGTCGGCGGCGTATCGGCGAACAAGCGTTTACGGTCGGATTTGAGCACGGCTGTACGGAAGGAGCTTCCCGGCGTCCTGCTCATGAAATCTCCCGTTGGATTGGCAACGGATAATGCGGCCATGGTTGCGGCCGCCGGCGCGTGGCATCTGGCGAGAGGGGAGTCGCACGATTGGAAGAAGATGGATGCGGAACCCGAATTGGATCTATGAGCGTAAACGTTTGGAACATCTCAAGTGTTGAGGGATGGAGCCGCATCGCGAAGCATATCGCTTCGAAGCTTCGCGATGGCGACGTCCTCGCCATCGAAGGGCCGCTCGGAGCCGGAAAGACGACGTTCGTGCAGGCATTGGCTCAAGAGCTCGGCGCCTCTCGCACGCCAAAGAGCCCCACGTTTTCAATGCTTCGAACGTATGCGGTGAATCAAAAAAGCATCAAGCGCCTGTTGCACGTTGATGCGTATCGTATCGAGAACGAGATCGATCTCTTACCCTTGGATCTGGACGAGGAACTCCATATTCCGGGTACGATTTTGGCCATGGAGTGGCCGGAGCGTGTGCCGAAGTGGCTCGCGAACCGGAGGATCTGTCGGCTGACTATCGAAATGCGGAAGTACGGGAGGAAGGTAAGTTGTTTAGGTTCGTAAGTTCGTAGGTGCGTAGGTTCGTAGGCGTTCTGCCTGATCGTCCGTATTTGGCATGAATATTGAAAGAGTACTCACGAACCTGCTTACCTACGAACTTACGAACCTAATTGCCTTCCTGCGTATCCTCGTTTTCGAGTTTAATGGCCGCGACGCGCAAGACTTCTTCCACGGATGTGAGTCCATCGAGCGCTTTCAGTAATCCATCCTGGATCATCGTGATCATCCCTTGCTGAATCGCGAGATCCTGAATATGGCTGGCGGAAACCTGTTCCTCCAGAATCGCCTCCTCGATGATTTTGTTCATCGTGAAAATTTCATAGATGCCAAGCCGTCCTTTATATCCCAGTCCGTTGCAGGCTTCGCATTTGGATTCTCCCTTCGGAGGCCCGTAGAACTTCATGGCGCTCAGATCCGGATGCTCGCCGGAATTCGGAGAGAGTTTCGTGAGTTCGTCTTTGACTTGCTTGAGGACAGAAGCGTCGATGGGCGTTTCCTGTTTACACTCCGGACACAGACGTCGAACGAGCCGTTGTCCGATAACCGCATTCAGAGCCGGCGCCAAAAGGAACGGTTTGACGCCCATGCTTATGAAGCGCGGAACCGCCCCGGCCGCCGAATTCGTATGGATGGTTGAGACGACCAAGTGTCCGGTGAGCGCGGCCTGAATGGCGATCTCCGCGGTTTCCAAGTCTCTGATTTCTCCGACCATGACGATGTCCGGGTCCTGACGAAGGATGGAGCGGAGTCCCATGGCAAAGCCGTATCCTTTGTCGTGCTGGATCTGGCTCTGATTGATGCCTTTCAGTTTATACTCAATCGGATCTTCGAGCGTGATGATCTTAATCTCCGGCTTATTCAGTTTGTTCAGGATCGCATAGAGCGTGGTCGTTTTTCCGCTCCCCGTCGGCCCGGTCGTTATGATCATGCCGTTCGGCCGCTCCACTTCGCGCGCGAGGTCCTTGAGCGACTTTCCGCGAAGTCCCAGATTCTCAAATTCGAGCGCAATGGATTTCGGGCGGAGGAGGCGCATGACGATCGATTCTCCGAAGGCCGTCGGGAGGAATGAGACGCGGATATCCAGCTTTTCATCCGTAAGGTAGATGGTGATTCGCCCGTCCTGCGGTACGTCCGTGATGTTGATTTTTACTCCGGACAGAAGTTTCAACCGGCTGATCATCTGTTTCCAAGAAGCACGCGGCAGTTCCGCGACCTCTTGGAGGATTCCGTCAATGCGGAAGCGAATGACAACGTCTTCTTCTTCCGCTTCCACGTGAATGTCCGATGCATTGCTCCGGATCGCGGCGCCGATCATGAGCGTTACGATATCCGTAGTCGACACCTCCTTGATTTTCTTTTGCAGGTCGCGGAAATCCGTCATCTCTTTTGCGAAGCGTTCGAGATCTTCCTGCTCGATGCGGTATCCGTAAATGACCTCTCGTATTTCCGGGAGCGCATCGTAGAGCCGTTCGGCCGCCCGAAAGCTCGTTTCGGAAATGAGATAGAGAACGCCCGTTCCGTACTGTTCCTTGGCGATGCGCGCCACGGTTTCCCGTGCTTCCGGCGTAATGGCAACGGCGCCGAAGCGGAGCTCTTCACCCATATGCAGGAAGCAGACGATTTTTTTGGCGCTTGATTCTTCGCGCGGAATGAGGGCGAGCGCTTCCGGGGCAATGGGAAATCCAACGAGGTTTACGAAGGGCACCCCCAGCTTCGCGGCCTCCGCCTGCGTCATCCGTTCGAGATCGTGTACCTTGATCTCCTCCATTCTGTCCTCGAGCTTTTCTTGGGACGTCTTGTCCGCTTCCATTTTCTTTTTCGCGGGCGCGGCTTTTTTTACGGGCGTCACAGAAACAGGAGCCGAGGGTTTCGCACTCGCCTTTTTCATGAGGTCTTCGATGGATTGGGCTTTGGGAGGCATTGGTGAGGCTGCAGGTTGCAGTGGGCAGGTTGCAGACTTTTTTCACGCTTCGGTCTTTAAACAGAGACCTGCAACCTAGCGGTGGATGAACTGTCGTGCGATGCGGTGGAGTTTCGGGAGTACGCCGCCCTCTCCGAGTTTTCGGTACATGAGCGTCCATGCGGTGTAGTGAAGCTGGACGAGGTACCCGAAGATAAAGAGGATGAGCAGGAAGGAGAACAGGAAGAAGAGGATCGTGACGATGCTCCAGAGCAACCCGGAGCCCAGAGCGATGGCCGTGAGGGAGATGATGAAGTACGGGACCGTAAGGACCATGAGGAGGGCGATCGTGAGGATGCTTGCCCCAACGGAGACGATGAACAGGATCGCGATCGTTTCGATGGCGACGACCCAGTGTCGATAGAAGATTTCGATGCCGCGCTCTATTCCCTGTGCGAGCGTGGCGCCCTGCAGGATCATGGCATTCAGCGCAAAGATTTGAATGATGACGGTGACGCCTCCCACGACCACAAAGAGGATGAATGAAACGAGGTATAGCAGGAACAGGAAGCTGCCGATGTTCGAGAGGAGCGCGGTATGAACCATGGCGATGAGGCCGCGCGTTGTGAAGAGGACGGCAAGCGCAATGATGTTTAAGACGAGAACCGGCCAGAGCGCGCGCGCCCCGACGGTGAGCGCATCGCGGAACGCGGGGATCCGTCCGCGGCGGCGGGCTCCGATGGCGTACACGATCGTTCCCTGTGCGATCACGGAAGCCGCGAAAATCGCGAACAGGATAATGAGAACGAATCCCACAAACAGGAGGACGTTCAGAGATCCGAAGATGAGATCGGATGCCGTGAGCGAGGGCCAGGATTCAACCAGGCCGCTCCAGATCGGGATGAGGACGCTGAAGAATGAGCGTTCCGGACCGACGGCCGTTGCCGCCTTATAAACAACGTCATGGATGCTTCCCGTCAGGAGAATTCCGGCAATCGCGGACAGGAGCCACAGGCGCTTCTCTTTCCACGAAAGCGTGAACGCCTCGCGGAGGATCGGACGGTAGATGGGTTCATGGTACATATCGTTCGAATTATACCACGCGCCAGCCTAAATTCTTAAATATCGAATGTCGAATATCGAGAGCTTGTGCTGAACGAAGTGAAGTATCGAAAAGGCGCCCTATTGGCGCCCTTCCTTCATTTCAAGGCATTCAATATTCGACATTCGGTATTCGATATTTTCAGCCATGTGGTTCATTCTCTTTCTTCGGTTCCTTCTTCTCCTCCTTCAGCTTCAGGACGTTCGCCGGATTCGCGGGCGGAATGCCAAGGGCTTCGTAGAAGGCTTCGCGCTCAAGCGTTTCCACTTCGAGGAGCTTTTCCACCACGCGATCGATCGCATCGCGGTTTTCTTTAATGATTTTTTTCGCAAGTTCAAGAGCCTCGTTGATGATGTCGTTCACTTCCGCGTCAATGAGCTCCGCGACTTTTTCCGAGTAGTTGCGATTTTCGTGAATTTCGCGCCCCAGGAAGATCATATCTTCCTGCTCGCCGTACACCCGCGGTCCGAGCTTGTCGGACATGCCCCACTGCGTCACCATTTTGCGCGCGAGCTTGGTCACTTCCTTCATATCGGACGACGGACCGGGCGTCGTTTCTCCGTAGTAGATCTGTTCGGCTGCGTATCCGCCGAGCATGCTCGCGATATCTTCCTTGTACTCCTGACGGCTGTGCATGTACCGATCCTCGATCGGCATCTTGAGCGTGTATCCGGCCGCGTGCCCGCGGGAGATGACGGATACTTTCTGCACGGGATCGGATTTCGGCTGGAGGTGCGCAACGATGGCATGGCCCACTTCGTGGATGGCGGTCTTCTTCTTCTCTTCCTTATTCAAGAGATGGCTCCGGCGCTCCGGACCGAGCAAAACCTTTTCAATGGAATTGGCGAGCGCTTCCATCTCTACCTTCTCCTTGTTCTTCCTCGCCGTACTGATCGCTCCTTCATTCATCAGGTTCGCGAGATCCGCTCCGCTGAAACCCGGCGTGCGTTCGGCCAATTGGCGAAGATCAACATCCTTCGCCAGAGGCTTTTCCTTGGCATGAACCTTCAGGATCGCTTCCCGGTCGTTGATGTCCGGCATGTCGATGACGACGCGGCGGTCAAATCGCCCGGGACGCAGGAGCGCCGGATCCAGCACGTCCGGCCGGTTCGTGGCGGCGAGGACGATGACGCCCAGGTTCGGTTCGAATCCATCCATCTCAACGAGAATTTGGTTCAGGGTCTGCTCGCGTTCGTCGTGCGACCCGCCAAGGCCGGAACCGCGCTGCCGTCCCACGGCATCAATTTCATCGATGAACACGATGCACGGACGGCTCTTCTTTGCCTTCGCGAAGAGGTCGCGTACGCGGCTGGCGCCGACGCCCACGAACATTTCCACGAATTCCGATCCGCTCATGTGGTAGAACGGAACGTCCGCTTCGCCGGAAACGGAGCGCGCCAAAAGCGTCTTCCCCGTTCCCGGAGCGCCCATCAACAGAACGCCCTTGGGAATCTTCGCTCCAACCTTTTTGAATTTGTCGGGATTTTTCAGGAAATCAACCACCTCCGAGAGTTCCTCCTTGGCTTCTTTGGCGCCGGCCACATCCTTGAATGTAATGCGATCCTTGGCTCCCTTCTGAATCTCCCTGGCCGTGGATTGCCCGAAGCTCATGGCTCGTGAATTTTGTCCCTGCATCTGCCTCAGGAAGAACCACATGATGAGGAGCAGGAGGAGGATGGGGAGGATGTTCGGGATGATCAGGCTCGCCCAGTATGCGGCCCCCGTCTGTTCCTTGACTTCCGTGGTGACGGCTCGAGCCTTGTCCGGTTCAACGCCGTAGTTTGCGAGGACTTCGCTGAAAGAATCCGCGAGTTCTTTCGTAACGGTCACTTCGCTCCCGTCTTTCATGGTCACTTCGAGCTTCGGTCCGCGGATTACGACTTTTTCCACTTTCTCATCCTGCACGCGGCTCGCGAGCGTGGCGACGTCGATTTCTTTCGGCTCCTCGATGTTGATCATGGCCAAAATCGCGCCAACGATGATCAGCGATCCGACGAACAGGAGGATGGTACGGAAGTTTTTATTCATAATAAATAGTATGCATTGCGATATGAATATTGCGCATTGCGCATTTTTATCCCGAACCTTCGTGAAGAATAATGCACAATATGTATTTCGCGATATTTATATCGTAATATTCATTTCGCAATGTTCTTACAGTATAGCCTGTCCGGACAGGAACGACACCCGCCCGGATAAGCTTCGGACAGTCATTACTTCTCGTCCGCACTGTCGCGGCGGATCGAGAGGCCCAGCCGGTGGTTTTCCGGATCGATCGAAACGATCGTAAATTCGAATTCATCGCCGATGCGCGCGAATTCATGAACATCGCGGACGGGCTTTGAGGAGAGTTCGGAGATGTGCGCGAGGCCGTGGATGTCGGGATCGAGTTCCACGAACAGTCCGAAGGGGTTGATCTTCAATACCTTTCCGGTCACCTTCTGTCCGAGTTTATACTTCGCGCTCACGTCTCTCCACGGATCTTCAACGAGCTTCTTCATGCTGAGGAAGATCTTCGATCCTTCAATGTTGATGATGGAGGCGCGAACCGTGTCGCCGACTTTCAGAACATCGCGCGGATCCTCGATGCGCTGCCATGCGATTTCCGAAATGTGCACGAGTCCTTCGAGGTTTTCATCGAACTTCACAAACGCGCCAAAATCCGTTACGGCCGTTACCTCGCCTTCCACGAAATCGCCAACCTTGTATTTGGAGATCACGGATTCCTGTTTGGTCTCCCACACGGCCTTTTCGCTCACGATGAGCTTATCCTCTTCTTCGTTCACGTCGATGAGCTTCACGTCAATCGCCGTCCCCACGAGTTCGCGGAGCTTCTCGAGGATCTTCATCTTCTCACCGCCGGCGACGCGCGGGTAGTTTTCCGGGGAGAGCTGGGACACGGGGAGGAACGCGGTCGCGCTGTCGATGCGCGCCATGAGTCCGCCCTTGTTCGCCTCCATGATCTTCGCGGGAATGGGTTTTCCGGCGGCGAAAATTTCGCGGAGCTTATCCCAGGAACGCCGACGTCCGGCGCCGCGCAGGGAGAGTTCGATTTCACCGAGTTCGTTATCGAGCTCGATGACGGTTACTTCCACTTCGTCGCCCGGATGCAGGTCCATGCCCGGTTCGAGCTCCGGACCGCGGACGATGCCGATGGCGACGCCGTTCAAATCCACGCGGATTTCATTTCTCCCAACGGCAATAACCGTGCCTTTCAGCACGTCTTTAACGCTCGGGAATTTTGTGAGGTCTTCGTGTTCGAGCAGCAACTTCCCAAGCTCCGTTGCGTCTCGATCGGTTTTTGTTGCGATCATAGGTCTTAATGGTTTAACCGTCCGGCGCCGACCGGTGCGCTTGGGATCAGTCACAGCACCTCTCAAATGAGTAAGGACGTAGGTCCGCGCCGTGTATGTAAGAGTTTTAAGGTAGGCAGAGAGTACACCAGACAGGTGGATTTGGCAAG
>CAYMPS010000044.1:0-10340 GCA_964392485.1 uncultured Gammaproteobacteria bacterium
GCAGAACGTGTCAAACAAGGCTTACAAGTGGTGCATTGAAAACTTGAATTTTCAGGGAAGGTTGATTAAAATTCAAAATAATACGATAATCAATACCGCTTTCCGCATATCTGTGGATAGCGCATTCGGACAACATCGTTCGAGTGCCGTTCAAGCGTACCTTCCAACAATAGAACGCAATACCAAGGAGTCTAAGATGACCGCTACCCTTCCTGTTATTCAGCAGGGCGAGCAGGACCATCCGCGGCATCCCTTGGGGACGCGTGCGAAGGTGCTGCTCACGAGCGTATTCGGGCCGTTTGACCAGGATGATGAATTCGGGAGTCGAACCATCAATCCGCCGGAGCTCTACCAGAACCAGGTCACGAGAGAGCAGGGAGTGTTTTCGCTCCGGATGTTCCACGGATCATGGGGCCTTCAGTTCATTCAGGCGAACATCGACGCGCCGTGCACGCTGTTGGATTTTCCGACGCAGGATCGCTTCATCCATGAGCTTCGTACGAACGCGTACGATATCATCGGCATCAGCAGTATCATGGTGAATGCACTCAAGGTTCGCGAGATGTGCCGGCTCATTCGTGAGATTCAGCCGAATGCGAAGATTGTGGTCGGCGGGCACTTCGCGAATGTCGAAGACGTAGAAACGCGGATGGATGCGGATTACATCGTGAAGGGTGAGGGCGTAGAGTGGTTCTGCAGGTATCTGGGTCAGGATAAACCTTGGCCCTATCGCCATCCGCTCATCACCTCCGGGTTCGGAGCCCGCAGTCTGGGGATCTCATCAAAAGAAAAGAAAGGCGATGTGGCCGCCACGCTCATTACGGGCGTCGGCTGTCCGCTCGGGTGTGATTTCTGTTCCACGTCCGCCAAGTTCGGCGGGAAAGGCAGGTGCATAGATTTCTACAAGTCCGGCGAAGAGCTGTTCGACGTCATGTGCCAGATTGAAGAGGCGATGCACGTCCAGTCGTTCTTCGTGATGGACGAGAATTTTCTCCTGAACAAGAAGAGAGCGCTCCGTCTCCTCGAGCTCATGGAACAGCGCGGGAAAGCGTGGTCTCTCTACATCTTCAGTTCCGCGAACGCACTCAGAAAGTATACGATGGAACAACTGGTTCGACTCGGTGTTTCCTGGGTGTGGATGGGACTCGAAGGCGAGGAAAGCGCGTATACGAAGCTCAAAGGAGTGAATACGCAACAACTCGTTTCCGAACTGCACGCACACGGCATCCGCGTGCTCGGATCCGCCATCATCGGGCTCGATCACCATACGCCGGAGAATATCGACGAGGCGATCGACTGGGCCGTGGGGCATGAATGCGACTTCTTGCAGATCATGCTGTATACGCCGCTCTGCGGTACGCCGCTGTTTCAGAGGCTGTCAAAGGAAGGCCGTCTGCTCAGCGAAGATGAGCTGGAATTCGCGGATCGCCACGGACAGTATCGGTTCAGCCACAGGCACCCGAACATCCCGGCCGGTCAGGAAACGGAAATGCTTACGCGCGCGTTTAAGCGCGACTTCCTCGTGAACGGGCCAAGCCTCGTGCGCATCGTTCGCACGACGCTCCTCGGATGGAGGCGCTATCGCAACCATCCGGACGAGCGCATTCGGCGCCGGTACGCATTCGAAGTGAAACAACTCGCGACGCAGTTCTCCGCCATCGTCGGCGCTTCCGAGCTCTACTACCGCGGGAAAGATGCAGCCATGCATCGAAAGATCCTCATGATCCTCAGGGAGCTGCGCTGGAACTTCGGCCTAAAATCATGGTTCTTTTCCATGATCGGCGGACACTACGTCCATTGGGCGATGAAACGCGAGGAACGGCGTTTGGCAAACGGCTGGACGTATGAGCCTCCAACATCCATCGAACGGAACTTCGGAACCGGGAACCGTTGCCGCTACGTCGTCCCTCGCACCCAATGAGCGCGGGACGCTGCGTTTCTCATCGATCCTCGCGAGGATCGACCTCACCCCGACGAGCTCGTCTCGTCGGGGTGCTTTTTTTTGGAGTCCGTCCAAAAACAAAACCCCTTCACGCAAAAGGGGTTTGTTGCATTCGGGGTGAACGTACGGATTTTGGCAGCGTTAGCGGAGAATGACGCCGCTCCCGCCGCACTCGGGGCAGAGATCCACTTCCATCCGGCAGAGGATTGTGTCGCCGTCGCGGAGACATTTGTCCGTGTGCTTGTGAGGGATGGACCGTTTTCCCTTGCATTTCGGACACGTTGTCGGCCGGGGTCGTATGTAGGGCGCGTCTTCCGAGTCTGCCTGTCGCGGCATAGTATGGCTCCTTTCAGGAAACGTACCAAGGTGCGTGATATGGATGTAAACACGGTCATCCGCCGGCGTCAACGTTTACCGGGATCGTTATTGGAATACAAAACGCCGTACGAAAATTTCGTACGGCGTTTCACGAACGATCTAATGTCTGACGACCTACTTATACTGAATCTGTTCCGGATCCAGGCTCGGGATGGGGAGTTCCGCGTATATGCCGTCCCAGGGAAGTCCGAGCCGGATGATGTTTTCGGTCGAAGACAGGGTAATGAATTTGAATTCCGGGTAGTAGCCCGAACCGTGCATTTCGTTCAGCACGCACGTTGTCGTTTGCGGCTTTTCAAACGGATAGGATACGCCGTTGATATTCAATCCGTTCACGACCACTTCATCCTTGGACGGATCCGTGACAGCGTCTTCACATCCTCCCGGCGGATCAAGCATGATCGAGAGCTCCGTATCTCCGGACGTGATGATCGCTTCCTGTCCCATATTCAGTACGAGCGAATAGGCGAGTTCACCGGTTTTGACATCGAAGTAATCATGAATCTCGGTCGAAAATCCTTCCCATCCGTTTTCCCAAACGACCTCAATATAATCATCGTTGCGAGACGGAAACGTCGTTGTCGGTTCCATAGGGCCGATGTCTTTGCGCGTAAACGTCTCCACGGCTTCTCCCTTGTCGATGTCGACGATCCACGTTGTATTCACACGTCCTTGCTGTTCCTCTCCATCCACCGTCGTGTTCCAAATCCAATATAGCTTATCCGTCATTTTCCGTCCGCCCAAAGCGAGCGTCGGATCCGGGAGCAGATTAATGGCCTTTGCCAATGAGGCGTCCGCGACCAAGTCAGGTACGAACGTCTCCGTTTCGCTCGATGCCTGCTCATTCTTCATGGAAGAGAGTGCGTAGCCGAGCGCGACAAAGACGAGGGCCGCGACGATGAGTGCGAGGATGATTAAAATGGATTTTTTCATATTGAGGTATGCGGGTTATTGGGTTATCAGTGGATGATGGTCTTGGTTTGTGATGCTCGCGGCCGCGGATGATCATTTGCAATATCCGAGCTCTCCCATTCTACTCCTCGATGAGTTCGAGTCCGATCATATCATCCTGCGTAATGTTCGGAGCCTTCTTTTCTTTTACGATAAGCGAGGACGTATTCGCATAACTCGGAACGGCGAAGCTCAGGTACATGGCCGCGCCGATCAGGAGAACCATTGCGCCGAGGAGGATGTACATAAAACTCGGGAGTTCCGAAAGCGACTCGCTTAGCGTCCATGCGCTTATTGCGAGCAAGAGGAGGACGGCGATAACGCCAATCGTGATGTACATCATGCTCCTTTGAGCTTAGCGGAAGTAGGGAATGGTATCAAGACCGGCTCCGGTGCGCCGCCGGTGGGGGATGCCGTGAGGAATGAATATTGCATGCGGAATATCGAAAAACGCCAAAAAGCTCTCTATCTATGACGGAATGGCCGACATTTGATGTTCGGCATTCGATAGGACCCCTTTATGCCGTTCACCTTGCAAAAAGCGCCTTTTGGGGCTAGCATACGTTCGATCTATGCCCGTTAAAGCACTGAGCGCTACTGATGAGTCGGAAGTCGCGGCACAGGATATCGAGTTCGCTCCGCACAAGGTTTCGCAGATTTTGCATGCTGTGAATCCGCTGCCGAAAGCGCTTCCCCCCGAGGAGGCGCGTATTACGGTACACGGTGCGGTGACGCGCATCTCCGTGCTCTATGAGAAGCTGCGGAATGCCGTGGAGTACCGCGAGGAACATTTGTTGCGAAAAGGGGCGATTATCCGCATCCTGCGCCGCCAACTCGTTCTGGAACAGGATCCGTTCGTCATCGCGCATAACCTCATTCGCGAGCTGATCGGCGCGCGGTATCTTCCAAACGAAACGCTTCCGGAGTCGCTCATTGACGATGCGGCGGACGTCATTCGAAAGTATCAGGCTATTGAACGCGCGCAAATCGGAAGCGAGAAGCACGTTAAATGGGTGTTGGGCATCATCGCGACGGAGCTCGAAGAAGTGCTCGTAGACCCGGTGAAGGAAAAAGCGCTCGTCACGTTCTTGTACGAACAGCTCTCGGACAAGATTCACGTGCGCGGCGTTGAGATGGATGATACGGAGCGCCGCCTTCAGATCTACATTGCCTGCTACCGCACGTTCATCAAAGCGGATGAAGAGCAGGTTGCCTATAAGTTTTTGCGCGCATACATGCCGGAGTGGATGCATCCCGCGGACTGGGTTGAAAATCCCGAAGCTGTGGCGGAACGG
This sequence comes from uncultured Gammaproteobacteria bacterium, assembly GCA_964392485.1. Taxonomy (GTDB): domain Bacteria; phylum Patescibacteriota; class Patescibacteriia; order 2-12-FULL-60-25; family 2-12-FULL-60-25; genus 2-12-FULL-60-25. Next base: position 4,567 of record CAYMPS010000044.1, read on the forward strand.
CTCCTCTCGATCCAACAGCGTATCCACGATCGGCTGCGCGCGCCGATCACCCAACGGTTCATCCGCGCCGTTCGGCCATGGTCCGTATCGCTTTGGATGCTTACGGATGCGCTGGAACAGGAATCGGAGAAGGGGATGGTCCTCTCCTCCCGGAGCGAGGCTCATGCGGCCGTGTCCGGCGTTACGCTCAAACGGGAACGGCAGGCACGCACGAAATTGCGCCGTGGAACGGTTCGCGCCATCATTTACCTGTTCGTTACGAAGATTATCTTCGCGCTCGCGTTGGAGGTGCCGGCGGAGTTCATCCTCTACAAGGAAGTTTCAACGACCCCTCTGCTCATTAATATTGCGCTCCCTCCCACGGTTATGCTCTTCGTCGGCGTGCTCATCCGCCGTCCCGGTACGTCGAATCGCAAGAGGATTTTGGAAAGCATTGACACGCTCCTTTCTCCGTCCGGTATTCCCGCTCAGGAGATACGTAATCCGCGCAAGCGCGGGGGAGCCTACAGAACATTATTCGGCCTCCTGTATTTCTCCATGTTCATCATAACGTTCGGGATTATCGGGTCGATTCTCTGGAGCATTGATTTCACCGTCGCCGCGATCATCGTCTTTTTCTTCTTCCTCTGCATTGTGAGCTTCTTCGGCTATCGTTTGCGGCAGACGGCGAGGGAGATTATCGTCGTGAAACCTAAGGAACGGCTGATTACCTCCTTGATTGATTTCTTCGCACTTCCCATCCTTCGCGCCGGGCGATGGCTTTCCATTTCCATATCCCGTATTAACATTATCGCGTTCATCCTGGACGTCTTGTTCGAAGCGCCGCTCAAGCTCTTCCTGGGCGTTATGGAAGAGTCGTTGAGGTTTATTCGAGAGAAGAAGGATGAGTTGTCAGAAGATTGAAAAAGGCTGTTAGGCAATCAGATCGTTGGATTGTTAGGGCAAATATAAGGATACGTGTTTTTGATAGTTCGCTTCTCTTCATAAAGCCGGTTGAGCGGTCAGTCGGTCGACGCGTCACAGATTCATGTTTACGCTTACTTCCTCATCTCCGAGAAGGGGATTGATTAAGACGGCACACGGCGATATCCAAACGCCGTTTTTCATGCCGATCGCGACCAAGGGAGCCGTAAAGACGCTATCATCCGTGGATGTCGAACGCCTCGGTTCTCCGGTCTTGCTTTCGAATACGTACCATCTCTTTCTCCGCCCGGGTATTGAGACGATTGAACAGCTCGGAGGACTTCACGAGTTCATGGGTTGGGACGGGGTTATTTTGACGGATTCAGGAGGGTTTCAGGTCTTCTCTCTTTCGAATACGAGGAAGGTAACGGAAGAGGGCGTTCTATTCCGTTCTCCGATCAACGGGGATGAGCACACGTTTACACCCGAATCATCCATTGATATTCAGCTGAAGCTCGGAAGCGACATCATCATGTGTTTCGATGAGGTCATCGCGCTTCCCGCATCCGATAAAGATACGAAGTCCGCAGTGGAGCGGACGGAGCGTTGGGCGAAAAGGTGTAAAGTTTACTTTGATTCAAAAATTGATTCATCAATAAATCCCAATGCGCAACTATTCGGCATAATACAGGGTGGTACGAATCACGAGCTCAGAAAACAATCGGCTGAAGGTCTGCTCAAGATTGGGTTTGACGGATATGCCATCGGAGGGCTTTCCGTGGGGGAGCCGTTCGAGGATGCACTCACTGTTCTTGATGAGATCGTCCCCATGCTGCCGGAAAACATGCCGAGGTACTTCATGGGAGGGGCGCAGCCGGATCAGATTTTGGAGTACGTGAAGCGCGGTATCGATATGTTCGACTGCGTGCTGCCGACGCGGAACGCGCGCCACGGGCATCTGTACCGCTGGGCGCACGACGATCTCTCGAAGCGGGATTTCTACGAAGTGATTAATATCACAAACGCAAAATGGCGCGGGAGTTCGGAATCCCTCCTCAACAAGTCAACGAGCCAACAAGCGAACTCGTCAACATCTGCATTTGATGGCGAACTCTCCCGCTTTACGCTTGGGTATCTCCATCACCTCTTTGACACGCAGGAGATGCTCGCGTACCGTTTGGCGACAATAAATAATCTTACGTTCTACCTTCGACTATTTGATCTTATTCGTACGCAACCATAATTCCTATGTCACACATGGATTGGGCCGTTGTCCGCTGCATGGACGGGCGGCTGAACGAAGCACTTACAGCATTTTTGAAAACTTCCGGTATCCCGGATCTGCATGATCTCATCAGTGTTCCCGGAGGTGCGCGGGATGTGAATAGCACGGAATCCTGTTTATATCGTTCAATTGAGGACGTCTCGATCGGCCTGCATCACATCAAACACATCCTCCTCATCCAGCACACGGACTGCGGCGCCTACGGCGGACGCGCGAATTGCGGAGGAACGGAAGAAGCGGATTACGCATTCCAGCTTGAAGAACTCAGGAAGTCCGGAGACGCGCTCAAACAGGCGCACCCGGAGCTCGACGTCCGGCTTGCGCTCGCGCACATCAAAGAAGATGGGACGATTGATTTTGAGAACGTGTAGATCCGGGCAACGGGCATTGGGCAAAGGGCATCGGGTCTCTTTTGAGATTCCACGTCAAAAAAACAGGCTCCCTTAGAGGGAGCTGCTCGTTGCCCGTTGCCCGATGCCCGAACTCAAGCCAAATTCGAATACACGCGCTGAACATCATCGAGCTCTTCCAGGGCCTCGATGATTTCTTCAACCTTCATGCCCGTCTCTTCCTCCACGTCGAGCGGCATGAGGGGGATCCACTCCATGTTTGCGGATTCGATCTTCAGATCAAGTTTCTCCGTGGCTTCGGCGAGCTTCATGATATCAGACGTCTGCGTTTGAATTTCAACGGCCGATTCATCGTCAATGATATCCAGCGCTCCGGCGTCGATGAGTTCGAGTTCAATGTCCTCTCGTTTCTCGCTCGGCATGCCATTTTCGATGCGGATGACGCCCTTCCGATCGAACAGGTGCGTGACCGAACCGGACTCGGCGAATCGAGCACCTTTCTTGCTCAATACATGTTTCACATCTGCAACCGCTCGGTTCCTATTATCCGTAAGACACTCGATGATGAGTGCGGATCCGTCCGGACCGTAGGCCTCGTACGTCAACTGCTCGAGCTTACCTTCGCCGTCCGTTTCGCCCGTTCCTCGCTTGATCGCGCGCTCAATGTTGTCCTTAGGCATCAATCCTTTCTTCGCCCGATCAATGGCAACGCGAAGCTGGACGTTGAAATCTGGATCCGGGCCTTTTTCACGCGCGGCAACCGTAATTTCCCGCGCGAGTTTGGTAAACGAAGCCGAGCGCTTGGCATCGATCGCGCCTTTGAACTGTTTCACTTTGGACCATTTGGAGTGACCGGACATAATCTAGGTTGCAGGTTGCAGTTGGCGGGTTGCAGGTTGCAGGGGAGTTATAAATAAATAAGCTATCAGCTTTTCGGAAAGCTTATCGCTTCTCACCTTTTCGATCAACCCATGACCGGCAGTACTGATTGACAAAGCGCTCGATTGTGCTAGGGTCTCATCGCACAGCCAACTGCTGCGAAAGGAGCAATGACATGTCGCAAGCAGAGAAGAAGAATGGCGATGATGCGCATCAGAACGCGAAAAACACCGATTCCGATGATCTCGTGTACCTTCTCACCATAACGACTGAAGAATGCACATTTTGCGTGTTGGCGGATAAGGAGCCTGTTAGCGAGGATCTGCTCAATGTCGAGCCGAATAACTTCGATACGAAGCCGCTCGCCGGCGCGTACAGGGTCCTGTGGGCCGAACCGAGCGGGAAGGAAAATAACTTGGTTCTCATTGAGGTGGAAGCGAGAAGAGCGGGCGACCACGTAGAAGATGTTCCGGTGCTTCAGGCGGGACTCGTTCGAAACTTTGATCTCGACCCGAAGCTATCGGATCTCTACTACGCGCTCGCCGGCGCTGTGAGGGAGCAGTTCGCGGATCTTCCGGAGGCCGTAACAGAGGAAGGGAGCTGCATTACGGTTCGGGACATCCATCCGAACGGTAGGCACCGTCCGTTCCTGCGCCTCGGTCTCGCCACCGTCTGTGAGCGGCAGATCAACGAGGAAACGAAGAAACAGAGCATCGTAAGACAGGTTCTCCTATTCCTGCACGTCGGTGTGATGTACTGCGGCGGCGGATGCTGCGACGTGATAGCTCTGGACTCAAAGCAATTTTACATCCATCCGAACGACGACGTCCTTTTCCTCTGCGGTCTTTGGAAAGAGGGGCTGAATCCGATCGGCGAAAGAAAAGGACGCCGCGATGCGTTGGAGTGTTGGCTCCGGTGCGCCAACCTGTATGCAGATCAGATCATCGATGACGCCCTTCCCGGTACGGATTCGTACCAGAAGATCACCGCCTACAAAAAGGCCATTACGGCCATGCAAGTTCGATTCTCATGAGCCTACAAGAGCCCGCATCCATCTCGGATGCGGGCTTTGACGTTTTGGGGGAACGGATTGCGTAACGCATCAGTTTTTGCTACGTTGAATATGTTAACCCTCTTGTTCATCGAAAGGAGCGTCGAGATGAATGAGTTTGAACGGCGAAAGAGACAGGCTGGCATGGCACGGCCCGGAACCAACGGGTACAACCGAAGTGCCGCCTGCATTCCAAGCGCCAATCCGGATAGTCACGACGCTCGGCGAACGTCGGAGGATCTAATGGGATCCGAAGATCCGATAACGCGCAGGATCGCGCGAAAATCCCTTGACGGGGACGATGATTAGCCAAGCGCCGCACCGCCTCCTTACGGGGCCGAAGATTATTCTTCGGCCCCGATGCTTATGCGGGGAAGCCTCGGCGGACTTGACGCGGGGAACGCTTTCCCGTATGATCTCCGCACTATGTTTGCAGTCATCATGACCGGCGGGAAGCAATATATCGTCCGCGAAGGTCAGCAATTAAAGATTGAGAAGCTCCCGGGCGAAAAGGGAGATAAGATCGATTTCCAGGAAGTCCTGCTTTTGGCCGAGGATGATGGGGCCGTAACGGACATCGGAACGCCAACGCTCAAAGGTAAAAAGGTCTCTGCGGAGATTTTGGAACAGGGGAAGGGAAAAAAGATCGATATCGTGAAGTACAAACCAAAGTCCAAGTACACACGGCGCACGGGTCATCGCCAGCCGTACACGAAGGTCCTCATCACAAAGATATAAAAATCAGCCCCCGCAGGGGCTGATTTTTATATCTTTGTGATGGGTACGGGGTATCAATCCCGTCGGACGGGATTGATGGGCGGATGGTGCGGAAAGGGTAAGGAGGATGGACGGTGGTCACTTTAAAGAAAGGCAGAGACCGTAGAGTAAACGGAGCGTCTGTTTCATTAATTTTTCAACCTCTGTAAAGTGATCCGGGGGCAAGAATAAAAGCTTTTTTGCAAGGTTCAGTTGAATGTTCAGTTCATTCGCTGAAGCGTATGCGACGTTGCAGAAATAACGGTACTGTTTACGGGTGTTTCGGTGGTACCCTTCGGTGATATTGGATGGAACGGATAACGCGGCTCTTCGTATTTGAGAAATGAATCCATAGCCTTCTGAAGGAGGAAATTCGTCCGTAAGCGCATAGATTTCTTCCACGAGTTTGTTTGCGGATTGCCATGCATGCAGTTTTTCATGGGCAGATGCCATATATTCCATTTAGTGACGTATATTTTGCTTCCTGTCAATACATTAATATCCACAATAAAAAAAAGCTCTAATGAGCTAATTTTGTACACGTGCCACG
>CAYMPS010000045.1:0-1376 GCA_964392485.1 uncultured Gammaproteobacteria bacterium
TATCAAAGATCATTACAGGAAGCCACTGCCTTTTTCTTAAATAACGTCGACGCCAAATTTGATGAAAAAATAATTGAAGCTTTACAATTTTGTCTCAAAATAAGATTACAAAATCCTAAAGTAGTAAAAAAAATGACAACCGAAGATATGTTTGCACATCTCATTAAGATTTACGTGGAGGATTTTTTACTTGAAAAGGGGCTTGTCCTATAACGACGACGAAAAAAATACACATCATATATAACAGTGTGTATTAAGGTTCCCGCCAGAGGCGGTCAGGCAAGAAAAACATATAAATAGAATTTCAAATGTTACACTTTTTCTTCATCCGAATTTCGCCTCTCATTCCCACGATCGATTCCCCGCAAGATACGACGTTCCGTCCATCACCCCTTTTCCTTCCGGCTGAATGCGTTTGAGGATGAGGGCTGTTTTGTTTCCACAGACAACAGCGGGATACCCGTCGATGATTATATGTGATTCGGGATTCATTGCTCCATTGCTCCATTGCTCCGCTGTTTTCGTTTCGATGACTTTCAGCCTCTTCCCGTCCACCTCGGTCCACAAGCCGGGCCAGGGCGTGTACGCGCGGAGCAGGCGTTCAATTTCATCCGCGGATTTCGTCCAGTCGATCTTCCCGTCTTCCCGCGTGAGCGTCTTGCAGAAGGTTGCCTTCGATTCATCCTGAGGTTGGAGTTCCACATGACCGTCCAGGTAGTTCGCGAGCGTGTTCGGCAAGAGCACGGCACCGAGCATGGATAATCGGTCGTGGAGCGTTGCGGCCGTATCGTCAGGAAGGATGGATTCATCCGCCATGGCCAATACCGGGCCCGCGTCCATTTCCCGCACGATCTTCATGATGCTTACGCCGGTCATGGCATCACCGGACGCGATCGCGGCATTGATCGGGCTGGCGCCGCGCCAGCGGGGGAGGAGGGATGCGTGGACATTGATGAGACCATGCTTCGGAAGGTTAAGAAACCAGTCGCGGAATATCTTCCCATACGCAACCACCACGAAGGCATCGCAGGTCGGGCCGATTTCTTCAATCCATGATTTGAACGCTTCGTCGTTGAGCGTTTGCGGCTGACGGATGTTTGTGATTCCGAGCTTCAGGGCGGACAGTTTTACCGGCGGAGCCGTGATGGTGCCGTCTCTTCCAACCGGCTTATCCGGCCGGGTGACTACGCCGACAATTTCAAAACGATCATCCGCTGCAAGTGCGCGGAGGGAGGGGACGGCGAAGTCCGGAGTGCCCAGGAAGAGAATGCGATACATAGAAGTCGTGAAGTCGTACAGTCGTGAAGTCGTGGTGGTTGGGAAGGTGAACGACAAAAAGAGGAGACGAATAAACAACTATAAAAAGGAAAAGGGGT
>CAYMPS010000045.1:1386-10222 GCA_964392485.1 uncultured Gammaproteobacteria bacterium
GTACAGTCGTGAAGTCGTGAAGTGAGATCTGTACGACTTCACGACTGTACGACTTCACGACTTCTATAAGGAGCCTCTGGTAATTTCTTTTGTCTTATCAATAAACAAAATGCCGTCCAAGTGATCGATTTCATGCTGGAACACGGCGGCGCGGAATCCCGTGGCATTGAATTGGATGGTGCGGCCGTGGCGGTCAATGGCGCGGACCCTGATGCGCTTGGGACGCTCCACGATGCCGTACACGCCCGGGACGCTCAAACAGCCTTCCTCGTTTTCCTGCATGGCCTCGGACGCCTTGAGAATCTCCGGATTCACGTACACGTACACGCCGTCCTTCTCCTGCACGGCAATGATGCGCTTCTTCATGCCGATCTGCGGGGCGGCAAGGCCGATGCCGTCCGCCGTAACCATGAACGCGGCGAACGCATCCGCAAATTCCTGAAACGCGGGGGTCTTCACTTCCGCGACGTCAACCTCCTCCGACCGGTGCCGGAGTTCAGGGTTGGGGTTCGTGAGGATCGTCCAGGTCATCGTTCTTGTCAGCAGGTCTACGAATTACGCAGGTCTACGAATTACGAATGGGGTACGAATCTACGAATCCGCTGACCGTGGCTTGATAGAGCATTCGTAGATTCGTACATATTCGTAATTCGTAGGAACTTCGTAATTCGTAGGAACTTCGTAATTCGTAGGAACATATAAACAGTTTACTCGACATAGCATGCTACTCGAAAAAGGCGATCGGGTCAAGGTCAAAGAGCGTATCGGATGCCAGGAGCGGTTCGATCAGGCGTTCGAATTCCTCCGTTTTTGTGCCGTATGGGGCGGAAATATGACCGATCCAGCGCGGCATTCGGTGCGATGGGCGGTGGAGGACCGGGAAGGGTCCGGTAATGAGAAACGGCGCATTCGGAGCCATGCGGTCTTTGAGCAGTCCGAGCTGCCGGTTCGCATGCCCTTCGTTCCCGCGGATGATGAGCTTCAGGAGACGGTATGCGGGCGGCAAACGGAAGAGTTCGCGTTCGTTGAGCTCCGCTCGCAAGGCGTCCTCGCACCCGCGGCCCGAGAGCCAGCGTTTGGCTTCCGTGAGCAGTTCGGGATCGGATTGGATCACGAGCTCCGCATGCGCGGATGCGCAGGCGTCCGCCAGCCGCCGAAATGCGACGATGAGACGCTCCTTCTTTCGCAGGTCTTCAACGCCGCCGGAGAACAGCGACAGGTCCGTCAGGATGACCAGGCTTTGTTCGGGCAGATCATTCAGCGCATTCCACTCCCCGATGGAGCATACGCGCGCTTCCAGGTTTCTTTCCTTCAGGTCCGCTTCGAGCCGGTCCCGTCCGCCGCGCGATCGTGAAAGATCCGTCCCTCCGCACACCGGACACGCAAGGCCCATCGCCTCTTCATTGCGGCACCGAAGACACATGAGCTTCCCGCCCTTCACGGTCAGTCCGGAGCCGCAGCGTGAGCAAGCCGCCTGCCAGGAACAATCTTTACACCGCAGGCGTGCACGATCCCCGTGGATCGGGTGGATGATAAACGCGGGACGCCCGTCTCTGTTCGCCTGTTCAAGATGCAGGATGGAACGGTTCTGCATGCCCGCAATCGGCGACCAGTCCGAACGATGAATGTCGATGGGAAGGAAGGTCGGTGAAATATCAGGAGTGTTGGCGGATTGGCGGATCGGTGGGTTATCGGGTTGCAGCGCCTGTTCACTCGTTAACTCGTTAACTTGTAAACTTGTAAAGTCGTTAACTTGTAAGCTTGTCAACGTGTTCAACAGCGGCGTCAGTCCCATTTTGATAACGCTCCGGCCGTAGCGCTGCGCCGCTTCCGCGATCCAGCGCGCATCGTACCTCGGAGAGAGCTCATCCTGCTTGTGATCATCGTTTTCCGGTTCGTCCAGAATGACTGTGTCCGCTTCGGTTGCGAGCCAAGCGCCAAGCCGCGTTGCAACGAGCACGGGCGATTCATTCCGCACAAAAGAACTCCAGAGTTTGTACCGTTTTCCGGCGGCTTTGTCGCTCGTCAGCGCTTCGGTGCGCAGGGCCTCGGCGATCCTGTCCGCGCGCGAGGCCCAGGGCGTGAGGATGAGAAGCTTGCGTTTTGAGAGGATGAGCTCGGTTGCACGATCGATGAGCGTTTGAAGGTGGTTTGGAAGCAAAAAAGATGCTGTTGGCGTGTTCACGTGTTCCGTGTTGCGTGTTTCTCTTCCCGTACGTTGTTCTCTTTTTGGGAGATTGCCGAGCCAGGCGTGGAGCACGGACGCGCGGGAAGAGAATGATCTGGCGGCAAGGGACGCGAGCAAGGAGAGCGTGTCCGCGTCCAGGCGCAGTCCGGCGTAGGACCCCTGAATCTCTTTCAGGTTTTTAATTTCCGATTCCGCATTGTTCAACGCGTAGACGATGCCAACGGCCGTTCCTTTCCTGAACGGGATTTTTACAAGATCACCGACGCAAACATCCATCCCGTTCGGGACGGCATAATCAAAGGCATTGACATGTCGCGGCGTGCGTAAGGCCGGGATGATGGTGGCAAACATGAGGAAGGTTGCAGGGAGCAGGTTGCAGGGAGCAGGTTACAGATTCTGTGAAAAATGTGCGCCAATATAAAATTAAATTTTATCTTAAAGAAAGCTACGAAAAGAAAGCTACGAGTCACAACCTGAAGCCTGCAACCTAATTCGGTTCAAACAGCGCCGTAAGGTATCCAACCCCGAATGGCGATTCATAGCAGAGCTCCTTAATATCCAGGTTCATGCCGTCAAGGAGTCCTGCGAGCGTCATAATCGGACGGTATCCGCATTGCCCCGCCGCCTCAATCGCTTCCGGATCCATGGAAAGGAGGGCGTCAATGTCAATGGTTTTCATTTTGCTGCGAATGGTCGCATCAAATGCCGGGCCTTCGACATTCGCCCCGGCGGGCGACTGTTCGTCGAGTTTATGGGAAAGATCCGCAGAAGCGATAAACGCGATGCGCGAAGGGTCTTCCTGCAGAATTTCTTTGAGCATCTTTCCGAATTCGACGTGCGTTTGCGCATCAAGCAGGGACGGTGCGATGGGAGCGAGCCGGACGTTCTTCATGTGCTTCGTGAGGAGGAGCAGAGGGATCGTGAATCCGTAATCGAGCTCATCGGAAGACGTAAGCGTGAATGGGAGTTTTTCCGATTCGCGGAAATATGTTTGTATGCGATTGAGGAGTTGAACGTCGCTCGCCATGCGCACCGTCGTTTCGTGGTCGCCGAACGTCTTGAGCGTTCCGGCGTATTCCGGAGCCACATTCGCGCTGAACGCATCCGGGTAGCTGTGCGCGTGCGGCGACATCATGACGATGGTTTCCACGCCCGCGGAATACAGCCGTTCTTCAACTTCAACGTACGCTCGGAGCGTTGCGTCGAGGGCGTTGCGCTTGTCTTTGCCGATCCCCGGTGCGAGGAGGGGTGAGTGGGGGACGATGGCGCTGAGGACGATCATAGAGTCGTGAAGTCGTACAGTCGTGAAGTCGTTAAGCGCTCACTTTACGACTTCACGACTGTACGACGTTAAACTATTCTGCGGCCATGGTGAGCGTCACGGGCTCCGCGTCCAAAAGGATCGGTGCGCCTTCCTCGTACGCCTCTAGAAAATTTTCCGGCACGGTTTCGATGCTCGACCACTTCCACCCCATTTCTTCAAAGACGTCTCCCGAGGGGATCGGGCGCTTGCGTCCTTCTTCAATCACGTAGACGGTGGGGACATCCGGCGTTTTTACGAGCTCGCCGTCGTGAATGAGGTAGGGATCTGCGAGATCCAGTTCATCAAGGGTGTCCTGGGTGATTTGTTGAGGACGTTGGCCGGGGAAGTAGAGCGACAGGAGCGCGGGGTGCTCAAGGAGGCGCTTCATCCCTCCTTCCGCATACCATACGGCCCGGAGACCCTCGACTTGAATGAGCCGCCCTTGCGGATACATGCTCTCAATCGTGATTTTTTCCGCGATTTCGTACGGGATGAGTTCGTAATCCTCAACGTCCTCCACTTCATCCATGTTGAATCCGAACTTTTTAAATGTCTCCATGTTCACGATGTGGCGGCGTTCACTATCCGCGAGCAGCCATATCTTTCCGCTCGAATCTCTGAGGAGCGCGTAGTTTGGGAATTTGATAATATCTCCTTCCCCGTACGTCGCAAGATCGGAATCGGAAACTTCCATGGCTTTCGTCACGTCTACGAGCGTCATCGCGACCGCCAAGGACGCGAACGGACGTTTGATCCCGTATCGGATCCAGTAGATCTGTCCGGACGGCAGTCCTTTCACGACGGAACCGTTCGTAAATTTCTTGCTGAACCAACTGCGCCAAATCCTCCATAGATTTTGGTTTCCATGAATGTGCGGCGTGTACGTATAGAGCGCGGCGGTCGCATAGTTCGCGGGCGTAACGGGGATTCCGTCTATTTCCACGGTTCTCCCCACGGCGTATCCCGATCGCGTTTCGCCGTTCGTGAGCAGGCGCATGTAGTATTTTTCGCGCATCTGCCGAGCCGCATAGTACACTTGGTTCGCAAATCCTTTAAAGTCTGAAATGGCCGGATCGTCCTTTGAACAGGAATCGCAAACACCGAATCCCATGGCCCAGTCGAACTGGCGTTCCGACGGCGCGGGATCTTCCACGAGGCTCTGTTCCTTTTGCAGGAGTGCGATGAGGTATTTCGGATTGATTTGATACATGTTCGCAATCTGCCAGATGATCTCACCGGCCGTCCGTTCCGTTCCTTCGAGGTCAGTGGTACGGTAATCCGCAAGCGTGCCTTTGCTGCGCAAAAACGAGACCATGCGCGAATAGGTCATTCCATCCATGGAAAACACGTCATTGTCCGTCAGGATGATATTCGGATCAAATCCCTCATCCAGATCAAAGCCGCGGTCGTCCGTTTCGGCAAAAATGCCTTGGAGCGGAAGAAGACAGGCTATTATAAGGGAAAATATGAATATTCTTGATTTCATATGCAGTATCGTAGCAAGCATATGCACTTCGGACAATTAACAGGTTGAAGGGGGGTTGGTATGCTCTTTGGTGCGTGGTATGCGGTGCGTGGTAAGCTCTCTTCGCTCTTAGCCCTGTCATGAATTTTAAAAAGAAACAAATAGGAATACTGAGCTTCGTGACAATCGGAGCATGTCTTTTTATATACATCGGTTCCACCATGCAGCGGACGACCACGGAACTCTTCGCATCTCCGGACGAAACGGCAGTCATGATGTTCGCGCGCGCCTGGGAATTCGGACGGGGATTTCGGTTGCCGCACGGATTGCCGTCCGAGCTTCAACACTTCGCGGGCTTACATCCGCGGAGCATGGTCCGCCAGGGAGATTATTTGGTCCCGGTCGGGTTCCTCGGCATGCCGCTCATCGTGTCGCTCGCGGAGAAAGCTGCGAAGGGGCTCGGAGCGTACGTTACGCTCATCCTCGTTTTGAGCGCGGCGTATCCGCTGTGGCGCCTTGCGTCCGGCGGCTCGCGACCGTCGTACGAAAGGAATGCGCGCGTTGCCGCGATCACCGTGTTCATCTTCCTGTCATTTCCCACGGTTCTGCTCTACGTGAATCGAGGGTTGTTTCCGAACCTGCCGGTCGTTGCGCTTTCAATCTGGGCCGTTTATGCGACATACAATTTATCTAATTTCGAATATCGAATATCGAATATCGAACGCAGAGGCTTGAAACGGATTTTTTCGACATTCGACATTCGACATTCGACATTCATTTTCTCAATCATGACGGGCCTCGCCCTGGGGCTTGCGCTCATCATTCGTCCCATCGAAGCGATTTGGATTATCCCGTGGATTGCGTGGGCGGTTTGGATCGGGCTTCGGAGAACGAAGCATGCGTTGATCCCGCCAACGAAGCGCTGTCTCCCGTATATCACGGCTGTTGTTGTCGCTTTCATCATCTGTCTGTTCGGAGGGCGCCTCGCCATGCAGACGTACCCGTACCACGCTTCCATCAAGGATCAGCCGGTCATCGGCTACCTGCTCAAAGATCATGCCGATCCGACGATCAGAGAGGGGGAGACCGCCGCGATCGTTTCATACACGGAAGCGCCAAAAACGGATGCGGACTGGAAGCGATTCTTCCCGTTCGGATTCCATCCGCGCGTCATGTGGGAGAACGTCCGTACCTTCCTTTTCGGCTACGTTGGTCTATGGATTGGAGCGGCTCTGTTCGGCGCATTCTTCGCACTGCGAAAACGATGGGATAGAGATTCGCTCGTCTTCCTTTCACTCTCCGGATGGACGCTCGCGAGCCTTCTGATTTTTTACGGCCAATCGCTGTATACGGATAATATCCGCGGAACGGTCTCGCTCGGCAACTCATTTTTACGCTACATGCTTCCGCTCGTTCCGATTATCGCATACGGCTGCGCGCTCTTCATCAACGCGATTTGGTTAAGGAGCCTTCGCGGGAAGATTCTTGGCATCGGCGGCGTGATCTTCTTTATCCTCTTCGGCATCGGCATCGCGTTTGCGCACGACGAAGAGGGCATCATTCGGACGCGGTATGAATTACAGCGGTACGCGTTGATTCGAGAACAGGCGGAACGCGCGGTCGAAGAACCGGCGATTGTCCTCTCCGAACGTTCGGATAAAATTTTCGCCTCCGGACCGTTCGTCGCCGTGAGTCCGCTGCCGAGCGATGAAGATCTCACGGAGATATCGGCGTCCGCGAGCAACGTCTACATGTTCCATCGGACGCTCGATGGAGGACCAACGGAGGATCGCATTCGATCGTCATTCGGTATACCCTTTGGACTATTCACGTTGAACAACGAAACGTTCTACGAACTTTTGGCTGTTCCGCAGGAGGCGGATCTTCGGAAGCTATGAAAGGAGTAAGACATCAACGTTTGGGAACTGACATTTGGCGTTTAGCCGGAATGTCCTCCGAAGGAACGGAAGCTGAATGCCAAACGCGAAACGTAAAACCGCGGTATGAATAGAGACGCAATCATCCGGACCCTCTTCGTGATCCCGTGGCTCGCGGCGATTTCTGTCATCGGCTGGGTGCTCATCCAGCGGTTCCCGCCGTCAGGGACGGTCGCTTTCGACGTGCCGTTCGACGGGTCGAGCGCATGGATGGATCCGTTCCTGCCCGCAGAGCGCACGTCGAGTCCCGGATTGCAGGAAGGCGGCTGGCGGGGCCAGCGCATCTACCAGGATCCGGTGTACACGGCGGCGCGCGTGCCCGGCGTTTATGACGAAGTGGAGGTCGTGCTGGAATTTCGACCGGTACGCCAGACGCTCATTGAATTCGGTATTTTGCGGGATGATGCTTCGCTCTCATTCGATTTTCAGCCGCTCTGGTTCGCGCCGCTCCAAGAGGAAGCATGGAGCCCGGCGTCTTCGGGTTTACGGAACGGATTTGTCAGGGACGGATCATCGGATGCGCTGCTCGCATCATCGAACTATCAAAAGCTCGCCGTATGGCATGCGTCTTCCACGCCGCTCGCGATGCGCGATGAGCGTCAGGATGCGGAGAAGACGGAGGTTTCCCTCCGCGGATCGCACGATTTTTGGGCGCTTCCGAGCGGGGACACGCTCTCATTCGCGTTTGAGCTCCAGGATTCGAACAGGAAGAAGGGGAGGGATACGGTTGTCTTTCACGTGATGAAAAACGAGCGGATCATCCATTCGGATGCCGTTGGCATCGGAGGATCGCAGGACGAGAAGATGGGGACGGTCGTCTCCAAGAAGATCGAAGTCAGTGGTCTTGAACCCGGGGCGTACCGCATCCAGGTCATTGCGGAGGACGACGTGTTCATTCGGTCGATTACCACGCCGACGCGGCGATGGGTCGTGGGGCCGCGGCTTTCGTTCGGCGATCTGGTCGGGTACAGAGACGACACGCAGACCGGCACGGCATGGAGCGATTCGCGCCATCTCGTGCTGGAAACGTTCCACACGGAAGGATTGCAGACCGTTGCGTTCGGAGGAGACGAGGTGAACGTGAGCCGTACGCATGATGCGTTCCAGCTGGATCGTACGGATACGGAAACGATTCCGCAAAAGCTCGTGGCTCCCGTCGGAGACATCCGCGTCATCGGCGACGGCTGGTTCGCGTTCAAGCCCGAGGCGTTCTTTGCCCCGCACCCGCGCCGCATCACCGCCTGGACGGATCCGGATACGGAGGGCATTGATGCCGTGGTTACGCCGTACGTGCGGCCGGAGCCGCTCGAAGACGGCTGGTACCGAGGGACGGTCCGATTTAAGCTCGATCCGGCAAGGGACCACTCACGGTTCGCGCTATCCGCTCCGGGGCTCTTAACGCGCGCGGGAGCGGTCGACATCCGTCGCGTCACGCTTACGTACCGCCGTCCGCCGCTTTCCGCGTCCGAATGGTTCCGCGTCGTCCGCCAGGAAATCGCCAATGCATGGCACCGCATAAAGTCGTAGAGTCGTACAGTCGTGAAGTCGTATAGATCTCACTTCACGACTGTGCGACTGTACGACGATCCGTATGACATCCATTACCTTCATCAAACGCTTCCTCTTACACTGCATCTGGTCATTGTCCGCCACGGTCGTCGTTTTATTTTTCATGGAGTTCGTGATTCCCGGCTCCGTGACGCCGTACGCGGATCCGCTCCCGTGGGCCGTCATCGCAATCGCCGCATTGAGCGTTGACGCCATGATTCGTCCGATCGCGCCAAAGCGCTGGCTTCGGCCCGCTCTTGGTATCGCACTTCTCATCCTATCCCTGCTGACGATCAGTACGGAAATCAACGCATGGGGAAGGAGCACAACCATCCTCATCTTCGTGATGGGGCTGATGATCGGGATGATCGTGTGGTTTGCATCGGGTAGAAATG
>CAYMPS010000046.1:0-10203 GCA_964392485.1 uncultured Gammaproteobacteria bacterium
GACGGTGTGTGAGGGGTCGCGATTATACGAAGAATGATCGCCTCTCTCCGGGTGACAGTGCAGCGATTCACAGTTTCTCTACGCGATTTTCTTTCGCATGAGCATTTACTTTTACGTATCCAAGCGGCGTTCTTTTCGTACTCATCGCCGCTCCTTCGCTCGGGGTGACGCTTGCGGGGCTTCAGCGTTTCTCATTCGTAGCGACGAGTCGAGGGGTCAGGGTGACGGCCGGGCGCAGCATTTCTTTACGGAGATGCGTACCGAAATATCCTTTCTGTGGTGACGACCAAGGAGGATCAGTCTTCGTACGGATGCGCCTCGGGGAGGATCCAGTCGATTGCCATGTCTCGCCAGTGCGTGTTTTTCATTCGAATGAGGCGCTCCTTCTTTTTTCTGCTCCAGCGCTTAATCTGCTTCTCGCGCATGATGGCTCGCATCGGGTCCGGGAACGATTCGACGTAGACAAGACGCTTGCAGCCGTATCTGGCGGTAAAGCCCTTCTCGGATATTTTCGCACGATGTTCGGCCAGACGCCGACGGATGTCGTTCGTGATCCCCGTATAGAGCGTTCCGCTCATACTGGCCAGGATGTAGACAGAGAACATAAGGATGATCAAAAGACCTCCTTCGACGGGGTCTTTATCCATTCAGTCTCATGTTCCGTATATATGGTCAACGAGCTCCGTGTGGATAAAATCACACGTTCCGTATAAACTACCTTCCATGCTCATCGGAATCGACGCGAGCCGCGCGAATAAGCCGGAAAAGACCGGCGTGGAGTGGTACGCGTGGCACCTCATCCGGGAATTGAAGAAATTGACCAAGGGAGACAAGAACTCCTGGGTGTTGTATACGCGCGAGCCGCTCAAGGGCGATTTAGCCCATCTCCCGGAGAACTGGTACGAGGTGCGGGCCAAGTGGCCGCCAAGACGCATGTGGACGCAGGTCCGCATGAGCTGGGAGATGTGGCGCCGGCCGTGCGACGTGCTCTTCGTACCCGCGCACGTGCTCCCGCCCATCCGGCCGGAGCGAAGCGTGGTTACGATTCATGACGTCGGTTTTCGGCGCATGCCGCATCTCTACAAGCAGGCGGACAAGCGGTACCACGAGATGACGACCAGGAACATCGTAAAGACGAGCGCGCGCATCATTACCGTTTCCGCATTTTCCGGTCAGGAGATCGCGAACCTCTACAAGGCGGATCCGTCGCGCATCGCCATCACGCACCTGGGCATCGATCATACGATCTACAAACCGTTCGATGATTCTTCCGCGGTCGAAGAGGCGCTTCGGAAGTACCACATTCCAAAACCGTACTTCTTCTACATCGGCAGGCTGGAGAGAAAGAAGAACATCGTGAATCTCGTAAAAGCGTTTGATGCGTTCAAAGTCCATCGCGGGTTGGGCGATCCCGCGAACCTCGTGCTGGCCGGAAAACCAGGGTACATGTATAGCGAGATCAAGAAGCAGATCCAGGCATCTCCGTACAAAGATCAGATCATCGAACTCGGGTACGTGCCGGAAGACGACGTGCCGGCGCTTTTGAACGGCGCCAGCGCGTACCTCCAGGTTACGTGGTATGAGGGCTTCGGCATTCCGCCGATTCAAGCCATGGCCTGCGGGACTCCGGTGATCGCCGCGGACAATACGTCGATGCCGGAAGTGATCGGTCGGGAGAACGCGCTCTTCGTGCCGCCGGACGGCATCGACAAAACGGCCCGCGCCATGGAACGGATCATGACGGATCCGGCGCTCGTCGCCTCGTTGCGCGAGAAAGGAATCGAACGTGCGAAGCGGTTTACCTGGGAGGAGACGGCCAGGAAGACCCTCCCGGTTCTGACGCAGTGGATCGGGTAGGGGAAGGCATTTCGCATTACGCATTTCGCATTAGCTCGAACCGGATTTGATGCACGAACCCGGAGTAGAGAAATCCGCAATGCGCAATGCGAAATTCGCAATACTGATGTATGCAGCAACGACTGATCGAATTCGGTTTGAGCGAGAAAGAGGCGCGCGTGTACCTCGCGCTGTTGGAATTGGGATCCGCGACCGTGCAGGAGCTCGCGTCCCACTCCGGCGTGAATCGAACCACCACGTACCTGGCCATTGAATCCCTCAAGGAGCACGGGCTCGTTTCCGTGTATGAAGAAGAGGGACGGTCCATGCACGCGGCGGAGAGCCCGAAGCGCCTCGCGGATCTCATCGATGAAGAGGTGCGGATCGCGCAGAACAAGCAGTGCCTCGCGTCCGCATTCATTCCCGAGCTCCTGGCCATCCATCGGTCGGAACGGGAAAAGCCCGTCGTTCGGTTTTTCGAAGGGGAGGAGGGGATCCGGAGCCTGCGTTCCACGCTCGCCGAAACGAGGACGAAGCATTTTGATACGTTCGCCCGACTGCACCATACGCTTGAGGCCATTGCGAAGACGGATGAAGACGAACGGTTTCAGATTGTAAAGCCGCTCGTCCGATACCGGATCATTTACGTTCCGGATGCGGACGTGAACATTCCGCGCTTCCCGAAAGAGGTCATCGATCGCGTAGAGATTAAATACGCGAACAACATTCCATTCGATTTCGAAGGCGAGGTCGGCATCCTCGACCGCGTGTCCTACGTGGCATCATTCAGTCCGCGCATCCAAATCAGCGTAATCGAAAGCGAACAGCTCGCGAATCTCATGCGCGCGCAGTTCGAGCTCATGTGGTCGTGCGCATTAACGGAGCGGGTGAACGTAGATAGATGATATTTGGACGTATTTATTTTTGAAATTATTTGATAAAAAAGAAGCGCCTCGACCGAATGGAATCGGTCGAGGCGTTAGACGAGCATGCCTGGGATCATAAAGCACCGTAGGTTTTTCTTCCGCACAAGGGAAGATTTTTTTGCTTTGATTCAAGGCGTCTCACAGTAGCCTCAGGAACGACGGATCTGTGCCGCTTTTT
Source organism: uncultured Gammaproteobacteria bacterium (assembly GCA_964392485.1). Taxonomy (GTDB): domain Bacteria; phylum Patescibacteriota; class Patescibacteriia; order 2-12-FULL-60-25; family 2-12-FULL-60-25; genus 2-12-FULL-60-25. The sequence goes on from CAYMPS010000046.1 coordinate 2,941, forward strand.
GCCCGAATGTCGAGCCTTTGCATACCAACAGGTCGGTTCGATTCCGAGCTTCGTTCACGTAACATAGTCACGTTTCGATGCTAACAAGGAATCGAGTCCTGGAATACACGAGAGATCACACTAGTTCCGCTCCCTGAATGGGAGCTTGTCGAGTCGAACTCCGTATCCGGGACACCACATCTCATAACTGTAGAGTCCCATGAGGCCGCCGAATCCACACTGCATTGGCGGCTGGAACTTCTCGGTCTGTTCGCACACGCTCTGCGTGAGCATCTGGATTTCCGCATCATCGAGATGAGCGGGCATCCGGCCGGAAGAAGCTCCTTGGAGTTCAGTTGAGCAGCACCACGTTGAATTGTTCATGATTGCTCACTTTTCTCTCCTGACCGTCCCGATCAGCGGGACGCTGCTGTGGGGGGAAATCCCCCAAGTTACACGGAAGCTGTTCCGAAAACCGCCCTCGCATATCAGAATGTCTAGAATTTCTGACAGCGACCGATTCGCGGGTTGCTTCACTGTGAATGTACGCTTGGTTTGAGGTTATGTCGTGCCGGAATTGGAACGACAATTACATAATAGCAAATGCATTTGTAATTTTTGTGGATAAGTAGTGGAAAACTCGATAAGCGAACGTCGCGTTATTCGGTAATTGAAATTCGTTCTCAATCATCCTCGTTCTCGTTCCCGATCGAAACTGCATCGTTTATTTTCAAGCAAGATCTCTCACAGTCTCCGCTCCCGCCATAGGCGGGCGGGAACGAGAAGCGGATCAACGGTTTTGATATAGCCAGCCGGCTATCCGCTATCATCTCCCGAGCCGCCAGCCGCCAGCCGCCAGCCGCCAGCCGCCATTTCCCCTAAAATAAGCGCTATTTTCGTCCTATTTCCCTTTGCCCAGTGGCCTTGACAAAAATGTCAATTTGTGCTATATTTCTTGGTTCTCTTTGAGCATTGCGCTCAGAGGAGGGAAGTGTCACATGTTGTGATGCTAGGCCTTTTTCGAAAGAAGAAGAGAGGCTGAACAAGATTTTGCCGGTCTTTCGACAATTGAGAGATCACAAGGAAACGAACGAACCCGCGTACAATCGCGGATTGATTGGAGTTGCCAGTGAAAAAGAACCATCGTTTTGCGTGCTTGTTCGCTTCGCTCCTCGCCGTGGTTTTCGGCGCGGGGTGCTCCGGCCCTCAGTGGCCGGACGAATCATTGGAGGCTGACGTCGCAGACAACGGCCGCCAAAGTTCCGGAGGTACGGGTGCGGATGATTTCGCTCCCGCCAACCCGGACGAACCCGTCAACGTCAACGTGACCGTTCCGGACAGCGATTGTCAGGACTGTCCGGACTGCAACTGTCCCAATCTCCCGACGGGAGCAGGGACCGATGCTGAGCCGATGAACGTCAACGTCGTCGTTGAGAATCCGAATGCTCCGAACGGAACGGACACGGTTACGGTCGTGTACGTCCCGGTCATGACCACCGAGTACATCCCGACCGCGTACCCCCAGCCCGTTCAGGGAGGGGAGTGCACCGAGGGAGTGGACTGCAGCGGCTGCGCTTCCTGCGAAGCCAACTGCGAGTGCTTCGGCGGCGAAGCGTCGCTCTGTGCGGCGTCCTGCAACGCCCTTCGCGGTGTTGCGAATACGTCGCCCTGCTCTCCGGGTGCCTGGTCGTTCTGTTCGATGCCGGACGGACATCCGGGCATGCGCGTGTGCCAGCCCGATGGCCAGAGCTACGGTGAGTGCAATCGCGTTCTCCTCGAAGGAGATGTGAACGTGAACGGCTCCGGCGGTGCAACGGGCACCGGCGGCGCGTCTCCTTCGGGAGGCGTGGGCGGCACGACGCAGGTTTGCAACCCGGATCAGCCCTACGCATGCAATTGCTCGGCAACGAGCCAGGGCACGCGGACCTGCCGCTCCGACGGTACGGGCTACGTCACGGACTGCTTGTGTCCAAGCGGTACCGGCGGCGCAAGTGGCGTTGGCGGAACGACCGGCTCCGGCGGTGCAACGGGCACCGGCGGCGCGTCTCCTTCGGGAGGCACGGGCGGAGGCGTCAATCCCAGCGATGTGAATATCGTGACCTTTGCCATCACCTTCAAGTTGGACCCCACAAGGGACCAGCCATGGGAAGGCTTCCGGTTCACGCACTATTCCAGGGACAACCGAACGTTGTACTTCATGGGTCAGGAGTGCTCGGGCAATGGCTTCGAGCGCGTCTGCATCATCCACGTCGACACTCGGTACAAGTGGGATTTCTACGTCAACAACATCGACAGGGTCGGTCCCGGATCTTCCCTTCCGGGAATGGACGGTCTCGTCCTTGCGTGTCGTGCGTACTCGTACGTCAACGTGGAGAGAGATCACGTTGGCGGGAGCGAGGTCCTGCGCCGGTTCGTGGATAACGAGCTCGGCAACGGATGCAACTTCCAGATCCCTGCCAACGCCTACTACGACAACACCGAACCCACCGATCATCAAGATGCGGACAACGACGGCTTCACCAAGGCCGAAGGCGACTGCAAGGACATCGATCCTTCGAGTCACCCGAACGTGATGGGTGATACGGATCGCGAGGTCTGTGGAACGGGAGCTGACGAGGATTGCTCGTGCGGCGACCGGGTGTGTGGTCAGGAGGACATCTGTGATACTGGCGGAACCGGCGGCACGGGCGGAACCGGCGGGAGCGGCGGCACGGGCGGAAGCTCGGCACAGCTCACGCAGGTGACGTTCGACGTCATCGGCGAATCCGGTTCCGGTGAGCTCACCATCACGGATCCGTACGACACCTTCGGGTGTTCGTCCGCGTCCGTCTACGACTACGCAAACGATGCGCAGGTCAACGGCGCAACGTGCGTCGGGATGGTGGACGACACCGGCGAGACGGACTTCCAGATCGAAGTCAACGGCGTGCAAGCAACGGGCTACACGACCATCCCGCCGTCGGATTGCACGGGAACATGTCGGAACGACTACTGCGAGCAGAGGCTTCGTGTCTATGCTTTCCGTGGAACGTCCGACACGCCGTACGCTCGGTACGGTTCGTCGAACTCGACGAGCTTCCCTCGCGTCATGTACCACGCGTATGTGGCACCGGGGGAGTACAGTGCTTCGTCTCCCACCTGCCACGTCCGGCTTCCGGCGTGGTGATCTCTCAGTGAGTCGGTGAGCTCTCCCAGCTCGCCAAACCTTTCATGCCCCCGCGATCGCACTTGTGATCGCGGGGGTTTTGAATTGCCGACTGCCGGTTGCCGATAAAAGGCCGCCAAACAAATTGAAACCCCCCAGACTCGATGAGTCTGGGGGGTGAGGTGAAGGCTTTTTGTGCCTTCTTATCCGTATCCGTGATGGATCCGGTGGTGTGAGGCGAGGACTTTTCGTCCTCTATGTTGCTCGAGGCGTTGCGCTCAGGGAGTGGAACCTGCCGATCCGCCAGCGCCGCCGGCAGCCGCGTTCGGAAGGCAGAGCCAGGCACCGTCGGCGATGTCGCCTTCGACGCCGATCTGGACCGGCACGGGGATCAGGGCGGGGTTGGTCGCCAGTTGATCGATGGTTTGGTAGCCCACGGCCGAGCAGGTTTCGTCGCCGGCGCACACCGCAGAGCCGGGTCCGGCGCCGCCGGCACCGCCCGCACCCAGACTCGGGCTGCAGTTGTCGTAGCAGGCCGAGCCCGTCCCGTCCACGTCCGCGCAGGCTTGGTCCGGCTCGCAGATCGGAGCGCTTGGGCCCGTGCCGCAGCGTTCCTGGTTCTCCGCCGGGAGGAGGGTGAACTCCGCGCCGCCGATGTTGAACAGGATGTTCTGGTCGAAGCCGTTCTCGTAGTGGAAGACGTACTGCAGACCGATGATCGCGACCTCGTTCACCACCACGACGAACGGCGTGGGATTCGGTACGAGCTCGCAGCTCACCAGGCCGGGCAGATCCGACGTACAGACCGGGTCCGGGATTCGGGCCAGGTAGCCGTTAGGCAGCAGGGGGACCTGGTGCGAGGGGTCGCCGCAGTCCGTCAGGATGGTGCTGCTCAGATTGTCGCCAAGGTCGATCACGCCGTTGTCGTTGTTGTCGGCAAAGACTTCGATCGTGCCTTCGACGCAGTAGTCGTTCCCGTCGCCGTCCGTGGCCGTCAAGGCCGCGATGTTGGCGCCGGTGCGCGTGTTTTCCTCGTCCGCTTGATTGCCGCAACCACCAATGATTGCTGTCGCAACGGCGAGGGTCGTGAGAATGGAAAGTGCCTTCTTCATTGGCTATCTCCAGCTGCTGGTACAAACACGCTACTCGTTCCTTTTTGGGACCATCCCTCAAGATTGAGCAACGCTGGCATACCATAGTGTTTACAGCTCGAATTGTCAAGAGTTACAGGGTCCTGAAGAAAAGCTATAGAGAAATTTTGCTACATTAACGGAAAAATCGTTCATTGATGCGTTTTGGCGGATTTTATGTAAATTTTAGAAGATTCAGCGTGGCTTCTATACTTGACTTTTTTTAAAGGTTCCTGTATGTTCGCAGTGCTGAATTACCGGGTTTTTTGAGTCATTCCAAACCCTGCGAATGACTCGGGGGTGGCGGATGCATTTAGCAAAGAAAGGATGGTTCCGGCATGAAGCACTTTCTCCTGGTTCTTTTGACAATTGCTACGGTGGCTCTGTTCGGCTGTAGCGTGAACGACAGCAACAAGAGCGACGACGACGAGTCGGCTCCGATGGGCCATGCGTCCATGAAGCTGCGGACCCCGGCAGGGGACTGCGTGATGGCTTCAATGCAGATTTTCGACGAAGACGGCAACCCTGCCGGACACTTCGACACGGACTGCGACGACATCTCGCACCAGGTCCCTCTTCGGCCGGGTCCCTACACGGCCGTTCCAGAGCCCGGATACACGTGCGTCGCGAGCGATTCGACGGGGTACGTGAGTTGCGAGTTCATCGAAACCGTTCCGGAGCCGTTCGTCGTGGTGGCGAACGAAGTCACGGATGTCGCCCTGCGATTCCGTTTCTTCTTCGAGAACACGGACGATCAGATGGTGCTCTTCACCATCGGCGGCGCGGAGTTCGATCTTGACCCGCCGGAGAACGAACAACTCTGCGGCGGCAATCCCGCGTGCGCGGATGGCGACATCTGTGCAACGGTCAACAACGTTGGGCCGGATTGCTACACGATCTGCGTGCTCGGCGGCGATCCGTGCGCAGACGGTCTCTCGTGCATCGCCGTCGGCGCCCTGGAAGATCAGGGACCGAACGCTCCGGCAAACCTCTGCATCATCGGTGTTGCGGGATGTGATGTGCCCAGCAGTTTCCATCTCTGCCTTCCGGCTCCGACGCCAAGCCCGGAAGTCTGCAACGGTGTGGACGACGATCTGGATGGCTTCGCGGACAATGGCCCGGGCATGCTCTGCGTGCAGGGTCAGCAAACGGTGTGCTCCACAGTGTGCAGTACGCTGGGTCTGTCCTTGTGCGACGCGAACTGTCAGCCCGGTGCTTGCGTGCCGCCTTCCGAGGTGTGCGACAACGGCATCGACGATGACTGCAACGGAGACGTGGATTGTCTGGACATCGCTTGCGTCAGTGATCCGGCTTGCACCACTCCCAATTGCATTGATTTGGAGATGGTAGATGGAGACGGCGACGGATACTCCGTAACCGTGGGCTGTGGCCCATTGGATTGCAATGACCAAAACGCCGCCATCCATCCCGGAGCCACGGAAGTGTGCAACGGCCTGGATGACGACTGCGACGGCGTCGTGGATGAAGGTTGTGTCGACGGAACCGGAGGAACCTCCGGCGTCGGCGGCGCAACGGGCGTCGGCGGAACTGGAACCGGCGGAGCTTCCGGAGTCGGCGGCGCAACGGGCGTCGGCGGAACTGCTGGAACCGGCGGGTTCACCTGTCAGGACATTGACGGCGACGGATACTCCCGAACCGTCGGCTGTGGTCCATTGGATTGCAATGACCTCAATGCCGCCATTCATCCCGGTGCCACGGAAGTGTGCAACGGGATCGACGACAACTGCGTCAACGGTGTCGATGAAGGCAATGTGTGCGGTACCGGCGGAGCTTCCGGAGCCGGTGGCGACACCGGAACCGGCGGCGATTCCGGTTTGGGCGGATCAGGCGGAAGCGTAGATGGTCTCGTGGAGGTCACCTTCGTGTTCACCGGCCCGGCCACATACGGCGGTCCAACCGGAACTCCGTACGTGGGTGGCGACATCGACGTGCGTGGAATGACGAACACCATGAGCTGGGGCATGATCTGCAGTCCGGGAATGGATACGGACGACAGCCCGACGGACCTCTTGTGCACCACGTACCTGCCTGAGAACGAAACGCTGATCTTCGACATCTTCATGGTCGTGGCCGGCGCTCCTGCAGGGTACATCTATTCCTTCGACCATGCGTGTACGCCTCACGGCAGCCACCTGGAATTCGAAGATCAGGGTGTGACGGAAGTTTACGCAAACGGCGTTTTGCTTCCGATCACCTTGGTGCCGAACCCCTCGTTCAACGATCCGGATCCCGCCACCTACTGCGAAGCAGACGAAATGCTGACCTACAACGGTAGCGTCAACCTTCCGTCCGCGCCGTAGCGCACCTCCCAATGGAATTTCCCGGTTCCTTCGGGAGCCGGGACGTTCCAACGGGAATGCACATTCAACTTCGAGCCGCTTACCACTTGGTAGGCGGCTCGAGTTTTTTTATCTCGTTTTTTCGTTGGTCGTTGGTCGTTGGTCGGTTGTCGTGAGTCGTTTTCTTTCTTCCGTCAATATCAAAAGTTGTCCGTTTTCCGTTCCCGACACGGCGTTCGCGAAAGCCTTATCCTGAGCAAAGACGCGAGACCTCGTTCCCGCCTGTCCGCCTATGGCGGGAGCGGAGTCGCCTCGGGAAGTTTTTTATCTAAAAATGCAATCGGCGACAAAGCGAGGGATCTCGTATGGCAAGGAGAAACAGGAGATAGGAAGACGTCAGGAAGAAGATGGGATGCCTGTCGGTTTTTAAAATGTGTATCTCCTTGCCATACGAGATCCCTCGCTCCGCCGCCATGTACGCTCAGCGGAAACGGGAAAGAGGGGCGTCTCCGCTCGGGAACGAGACCTCGCACAAGGCGGGAACGAGACCTCACATCTTCACTAGGGATATGGAGTACGCGAATTTTATATCGGGGAGATGATAGTAAATCGCCAAATACCAAAAGCGTGAGTCGGTTGTCGTGAGTCGTTGGTTGAGATGCCCTTCCCGTCCCTGCCAGCCGCCAGCCGCACGTTCCCGTGATACAAT
>CAYMPS010000047.1:0-9359 GCA_964392485.1 uncultured Gammaproteobacteria bacterium
AGAAGGGACGTACGAAGTCCGAGAGGAGGGTCTCGAGAAGCTTCAAAAGCAGCTCAAGGACGAGACCGGCTTGGATCTCTCGCATTCCAATTCGGCAACGTGGATCCTGTCCGCGCTCTTCGTGCAATTCCGTGGGTCTATTCGTCCTCCGGCACGCACTCCGCAAGCCGATGCAGCATCCGCTGTCGCCAAATAGCGCATAGACGCTTCTCTCAAACGAAAACGCACCATGTCTCAAGACTCGAGATGTGGTGCGTTTGAGGTTTAGAGGCAAGATGTTAACTCGACCGCGATGCCGGAGGGGAAGATTTGTTCTCCGCCCGCTGTTGTCGGATGAGCTCGCGCGCCGTTTCCACGGAAGCATCGTCGAGCTGTGCTTTTCGAAGAGCTGCCGTCCGCTTACCGGCAATGGTTGCATCATCCAGACCCTCGCTTTTCAAGACAAAGGCCCTTTTCTTGCGAACGGATGAATCATCGAGTCCCGCTTCTTCAATCGCGGCTTCGTCGGCGTCGGGGCATGTCTCTTCGTAGAGTTCCTGCCAGCGCTGTTTGAGCCAAGCGACTTGCTTGTCGTTGAATACGCCGTTAGCGTCTCCCGATGGCTGGATAGAGCCTTCGCCTCCGTGCGAACGTAATAACCAGCCGATCCGGACGTAATTGTCAATGGATATATCGATGATTCTCACCGTTTCTCCGGTGAACGGCCGAAGGCTTCCGGGCGAACCTTCCGGCATGTAGTAGATGCTGGCGCAGAGCCGGTCTTCAAATTCTTTGCGCGGCATTTCGAATGGAATTCTTAGAAGTTCGCGTGGGACAACGCTATCTTTAAAACGTTTAATTTTATCCAAGCTACGCTCGCGCGTTGGGGAAGTTTGGCTCAGTATTGTTTGTTCAGTCGCCTCTGACAAGGTGCGCCTCCTTCCGGGCAAACAGTATTCTTATCATGTCATGCTGTCAATCATGAAGAACGCACCACGACCCGAGGGGGAGGTGGTGCGTTTAAAATGTTTAAGACGGTTCAGGCCGAACCAGCGCGGCGCGGTGCTAGAAGATGCTCGGGTAAGAAGTGATGAAGTTTTGATGCCGTGCCAACGAGGCATCGGATCCGTCGCAGAGCTCCGCTTCTCGAAGCACGCGTTTCCGCTGCTCCTCGATGCTTGCCCGGTCGAGTTCGTGCTCCTTGACGAGCACCAGGATGCGCGTTCGCACCTGCTCGTTTCTCAACCCCGCCTTCTCAAGGGCGGTTGCGCAGTTGTGCGCATGGTCGCTGTCCGCCCTTAGCTTCCGCCAGCGTTCCAGGACGAGTGCAACGCGCGCTTCGTCAAACGTCGCGATGGCGAACGCGTAGTGGTAGTACGTGCCGCCTCCTCCGCGTGTTGACCAGGACCAGCCGATGCAAATGCGGTTCTTGGAATCAATGTCCAAGACGGTAATATCGTCCCCCGAGAACCTCGCGAATTCGTCCGGCGGTTTTTTCGATGCGTGGTAGATCTCGACGTTGAGCAAAGATTCGAAATTGTTCGGTCGCATACTGAAGCGGATTCTTCTCAACTCCTTCGGGATCGCGCTTTGTTCAAACAGCGGCGCGTCTGACAAACAGCCCTCGTGGTCCGGACCCGTCTGATAGATCTTGAGCGGTTCGTTCAATGTACACCTCCTTCGGAGCAGACATTATGCTGTGGAATCCGGGTTGTCAATAAATAGAAACGCACCGCAATCCGAGAGGGGAAGCGGTGCGTTTGAGGTTTCGACAGGGATCGTGTGGCGAAGAGGACATCTCTTTCGTTCAAGGATCAATCCAGCCTTTTGTTTGGATAATGATCCGGGCGTTTATGTAGGTTGCGGTCATGGACGGATGTCCGTTCATTGAACGCATCCTGCCTCCGTTCACCTCGAGGTCGAACATGCGCGGGTAGTCCGTGAGCGGAGCGAGCAGGCGATACCCCAAACCGTAGAATACGGTATCCGGAATATTCACGCTGTGCTGCACGTGAAACTCATCGAACGCATCCGTCCCGCTCTCGAGCCGGGTCCAGTTGAATGCGTATCCCGTTGTGAGGTAGAGCCCGTAGAGGACGCGGCCGGAGATGCCCAGCATGATGGAGGGACCGATGTATTGGTACCCCACGTAGTTATCCGTGGGGAATTCGACTTGGTTCAATGTCGTGTTCCCTCCGCTGAAGCTGCTTCTCCACACGAAGTCCGCGGAGAGTTCAACGCGGTTCAGAGCATTCAGGCCGATTCCGAAAGAGGTGAAGATGGCATTCGCACCGCCGCTCGTATGTTTCGGGAGCAGGGTCGTTTCCTCGCTCCTGTAGGCATGGACTTGCCGGACGTCGTCTGGAATGTCCTTGATCTCGACGTGTTCCGTGTGGATGGGCGTCAGGCGAAACTGGAACGTCATGAGCTTCGTCATTTTTGGCGCTTCGGTTTTTTTGCGCTCGGCTCGAGCGCCCTTCGAAGCGAGCGCCGTTACCGCTATGGCGGAGCATATCGCCATCGCGATTCGTACTCGGTGGTTCATTGGGTCCTCCCATGGCACTGGGGGTGAAAGGTTCTGCTCTCTGCGTAGCATAAAACCGAAGTTTTGCCAAGCCTGAGCGTGTTACGTTTTCAGCCCTCCATCGTTGAAAAGTGGTGAAGGCGGCCCTCAATCCTTCTCCCATGCTACAATTTTAAGAACATGGAGTACGTGGATACGGCGGTAATCAAAGAGTGCCAACATGGTCGAATCGAACGATTCACAAAGGTTTATGATGCGTATATCAAAAAGATCTACAACTTCATCTACCATAAAACGATGCATCGGGAGACGGCGGAAGATCTCACGAGCACCGTTTTCATGAAAGCGCTCGAAAATATTCAATCGTTCGACGAATCCAAAGGATCGTTCAACGCCTGGCTGTACCGAATTGCGCGCAATACGGTGATCGATCACTATCGGACATCCAAAGACGTTATGGACATTGCCGATGCATGGGGCCTGTCCTCGAAGGAAGATATTCTGCGCAACGCGGAATCGAATGAACAACTGGAACGCGTTCGGGGTTACCTTGAAACGCTGAAACCGCAGCACCGGGAGATCATCATCATGCGCGTGTGGGATCAGCTCTCATACAAAGAGATCGCGGACATCACGGGACTCACGGAAGCGAATTGCAAGATGACCTTCTCGCGCGCGATCCGCCGGCTCCGTGACGAACTCGGCATGGGGCTCCTAAGCATCTTTGCACTTATCGCAACAACCGTATGGCAACACCACTAAGCACAAAAGACCTTCGGAAAATTCTGGACGAGCTCTATGAGCTGGATGGCTCGCTCCGCGGGCACGAAGAGGAGTTAGCGAAGATTATCCGGGAACTCGCAGGAGCGCGCCCCGCATCCACGATCGACAAACGGTTTGTGAAGCAGCTGAAGCATACACTAACGCATCGCATAAACGAATTATCTATGAGCAAGCAACAAGAAGAAAAGCGGAACGTCGCGAACCGATTTTCCTTTAAGCCGTTCGCGTTTGCAACCGGCGGACTCGTGATCGGATTGCTCGCGGCGTTCATGGTGTTCAAATGGCCGGACGTTTTCACGTCATCCGTGATTCCATCGTTTGATGAATCGGAATCGTGGAGTCATTCCGCCGGGATTCAAATCGCACGCGTGGGGAGCGAAGCGTTCGGAAGCATTTCCATCCAGAATAAGGATACCGGAGAAATAGCTCCTCAGGGTTTTGGTGCGGGCGGCGGAGGCGGGTACGCGCTGGATGCTCGTGCGGCCACAGAAGAAGGTCCGGGGGCGCTCTCGTCCGGCACGGCCATCCGCACTCCTTCAAGCATCCTTTTGCCCGAGTACATGAAAACGTATGAGTACGTGTATACGGGAGATGATATCGTGATCGACAGTGCGCAAATGGATGTGTACAAGCAAATGATTGGATCTCAGGCATCAGGAAATTTGAATACATTGGTATCTCGTATGGATCTGGGCCTCATTGATCTCGGATCGTTTTCCGGCATGAGCGTGCAGAGCATCTCCTTAAAGCAGGATACGGAATTCGGGTACATGGTGTTCGCGAATCCTTCCACCGGCGACGTTTCCATTTCTCAGAATTGGGAACAGTGGCGTTCCATTGAGCCCGCATGCCTGGATGATGAGAAGTGCTGGGAGGCGTACTGGCTGAAGGCGGAAGACGTTCCGTCGGACGATGAGATCATCGCCGTGGCTGACGACTTCATCCGTCGATACAATATCGACCATGCATCGTATGGCGCTCCGGAAGTCGTTCGGAATTGGGAAGTATCCGTTGTGAAAGAACGGGCGAATACCATTCCCGACACCATTCAGGTGGTGTATCCGCTCATGATTGAAGGCAAACCGGTGTATGACGCTTCCGGAAACAAGACGGGGCTATTCGTTCAAGTGAACCTGCGCGTCATGAAGGTGGCGTACATAAACAACATTCGTGCGCTCGCGTATCAGGCTTCCGCGTACGATGTCATTACGGATGTGCAGGAGATTTTGGATCAGGCGAAATACGGCGGCATGTACGGATACGCGTATGAGGGGGCCGAGGTCGTGCGCGTTGAGATCGGAACGCCGGAGCTCTCTCTCGTTCAGATCAGCAATTACACGAACGGGGAGTACGCCGAACTCATTGTGCCCGCCCTCATTTTCCCGGTAACCGGCACTGTGGATGATCCGAATTTTTGGAGGAAGAACATCATCGTTCCGATCGTCCAAGGCGTGATGGAACAGGTCCGTCCGCCTGTGGCGCGTCCGCTCCCGGAGCCTGTGCCCATGCCGCTCATTGAATCGGAATCAGCAGAGAGTGTTGATGGTGAAATGCGTTGAAGCGGGCGGGAAAATGGAAAAGGGGGAAGTGGAATACGGAATTCAGAATACGGAGTGGAACGTCTCCGTATTTTGTATTCCGTATCCCAAAATCACAAAACCCGACCGAGGGTCGGGGTCTATGATGTCTGTATCGGTTTATTCAACTTATTCGCAGACGCGCTTCAGCTGGAAGACGTGTTCCACGGGGTGGTTGAAGTACTGCGCGAGGAGCAGGGCCAGCGACAGGGAGGGGACGTAGTCGCCCTTTTCCATGGAGCAAATGGTCTGGCGGCTGACGCCGACGGACTTTGCGAGATGTTCCTGCGTGATCTTCTTCTCCTGGCGGAGGTTGCGAAGGCAGTTATAAATGGTGTGTTCCTTGGCCATAATGATATGTATGATGACAAGGATAGCAGACGTAGGTGGATCGGTCAAGAGGAATTGACAAGATAAACGAAAAATTTGCCAGTTTAAGCCATTTTATAAGAATTATTGTTCCATTGTTTCATTGATTCACTGTTGCTGCATGAAGAGCTTTGAGCGTAACAATGGGACAATGGAGCAATGGATCAATTCTCTCTGACCATCTACCATAGAGCCATGAGCATCCGCCTCTCGTTCGCCATCATCACGGCGTTGGCCATCAGTTTGCCCGTGTACGCGCACAACGCGGCGTATAGCGTGTTTGATTTTGAGCAGACGGAGCGGGGTACGGTCCTCGTCGTTGGCATCCAGCCCGAACTCGCCATGACCGTCATCGGGAAATCGCACGATGATGAATTGGCTCTTGATTATTTCAGAGACAAGCTCCCGCTCATTGTCGCGTACGTGGAAGAGAGCGTGGAGCTCACGCAGGGTGATGCGTCATGTACGTGGAACGCGGAACCGGATCCGCTTCCGGATACCGTGCTCGGCATGCAGGCCGATGGCATCACCATCCGCGGCCTCGTGGAATGTCTGGAGCCGGGCAAGCCCTTCACGCTTACCACGGACCTGTTCGTGGATGCGCATCCGTTTCAGGAAAACTGGATCAGGTACCGCGACGGGGAGCGCTACATCACGTTCGCCGAGCTTAACGGCGAGACGCGTTCCGCGAATGTTGATCTCCGCGAAGTGTTTCAACAAACGATCGGCCAAACCGAGGACGCGGTCAGGGATGCGAAGCGCGTGAACACAGCGATTGGCGCGATCATCATCGCCGGCGTGATCGGCATTGCGTTCTGGCTTCGAAGAAAAGCATCAACGGGCTAGGTTGCAGGTTGCAGGTTACAGAGTGCAGTCTTCGAGAAGAAGCTTGCATATCATCGGAGACGGTCTTTGGAGATCTGTCGTCTGCAACTTGCCTATACTGAAACGCCCTCCGACAAGATAGTCGGAGGGCGTTGGGGAGAGGTGAAGCTCAATGGCCGTTAAGGATCAAGCTCGAAGATTATTCCATCGTCCGAAGGAGCGAGACGTCTTGTGCGCAGGTCCGTGAAAAGTTCCAGACACTGATGGACGATTGATGCGGTCACGCCGCAGGGCGTGGGTATGGGAAGGTCGAATGCGTTGAAGGTCTCTCTCTTCGCATCATCTCGGATCAACAGCGGCCTTCCCTTTCGGGAAAAAGCGACGTTTTTTCCGAATGCATCCACGGAAATGCGGTCCCCGGCCTTAAAACTCGTTCGGCGATCGTCCGTAACGAGCGAGAAGGTGCCCTGTTTCAGGGACGTGCGCTTGCGGAAGGCGAGCACGACGTTGGTTTCCCGCGCCGTGCTTTCCGCGCTCAATCCCGTGCACAGATCAAGGAGCAGAACGAGGACGGCGAATCCCGCCTCATTCAGCTCGAGGCTTGAGACGGAGCGTCCGTGTCGTGGCTGGACGTGAAGCGTATCTCCGTCGTGGGCGATGAATTCTACGGTGCCCTTGTCGAAGTTCATGACCGCCAGATCTCCGGGTCGGAGCATGGTCGTATTTTCCCGATATACGAAATGCATGCGTCGATGTTCATCCGTCATGATGATTTCCCTCCTCCGAAACGAGCTTGAAGCACAGAAACGATGCAAAGAGGGACTCGATGCTCTCAAGGCCCAGCTTGTCCCCTCCGACGCTTCGAATGGCCTCAAGGGCGACTTGTTCCGCTTCCGTTGGATTGCATCGAATGGGGATTTTCCCGGCTTGATCGGTTCCGTCCGGATAGCGGATCATCAAGGGAATCTTTCCCCGCACGATAAACGCATGCTTCAATGGGAAATTCAGGAAGATTCTGTCGCCGACTTGCGGCACGGTCAGTTCTTTCTTGAAGATGAGTTTGATCACGCCACTGTTCCTTTCTTTGGTTTGTGGAGCTGGATGATGATGCATCGACCCTCATTGCGTTCGTCGCAGCGGAGTACGGAGGCTTCGCAGCCCGTGATACAGCAGAAGAGCTGTTGAAGATAAAAGGCCGTCATTTTCGGCACTTCCTTTTTTGCCATCGGAAAGATCATTCTCCTGTCCGGAGGATTCTCACCGGAACTACGCGGCCCTAGCCGCATGTATTTAATCCCTCGAATGAACGACAGGATCTGTTGTTCCCTGTCGTAAATGATCTTATCTCCGGCCCGGAGTTTCGTCGGCTTCCCCTTGTAAAGGAGCGTTGATTGCATTCGTCTTGCTTGTTTCACACGTTCCTCCTGTCTTATAAAAAACCTTCGCGTGAATAGCGAAGATAGTGGATTTTTCGGATTTTGTCAATGATTCCGCTTCAAAACGCCTGCTATTCGGGTTTTTCGAATAGCCGCTCCAAAACTTCCACGTCTGACATTTTCATGAGGTCCTTCGGCAAACGCGAGCGGATGCGCTCGGCCACGTCATCCGGGAGTTTTTTTTCGATCAGATTCATCATCTCCGGCGGGGAGATGAGCCGGACGTATTCCACCTGTCCATTCTGTACGAGTTGCACGATGCGTTCCGAGACCATGGCCGCGAACTTCTTTTTGCGCGGCGTATCATGCTTGTCCGCGAGCCCGGAAATGTACCCGCCCGGCGTCTGCGTCATGCCATCCTTGTCGCTCTCGCGTTCGCGCGCGAGCGATAGGCTGTCGAGGTGTTCAAGGCTGTCACCGCCGACCAGGAGGAATTTGGCTTCCTGCTCGTCCGTTTGCACGATGAGGGTCGCTTCAGGGAAGTGTTGGAGTTCGTTTGGGATCTGCATAGCCTGTTTTCGTATTTGCGAGTTCACGTGTTGGCGTGTTCCTGCGGGAAGAGGAACCCGTAAACACGCGAACGCGTCAATATGCAAACTCATTCCGTATACGCATCTTCTCTCAATAGAGGAATGAATGTTTGAAAATTTTCTCGTTCTTCGCTCGCGCGTTCCGCATTCCCGCTCGCGTGAATGCCGGGAATGAAATAGGTGCGCTTGGCTCCGTTCGTTTCCGTATCGTGCCGGTAGAGGCCCTGTTCGAATGTCGTGATGGTGATGACGTCCTGCGGTCCGTAGCCTTCGGTTCCCCGGAGCCCACCGCGCTGCAAGTTCACGATCGCGTCTTTGAGCGGGAGCACGGGGTAGTTTGAGCGGTCGACATCTTGAATCAGATCAAACCAGCCGGACCGCACGGAGTTCGTGCTCAAATCAACCATGAGCTCGGCCGCAATCACGCGCTCCCCGGCCGTTCCGTAGACCTCCTGCCCATCCTGGCTCAGATGATAGTGGATGACGTGCTCGGATGGGAATTCCGGCTGGACGCAGTCCACGTTTGATTCCAGCGGGAGCGTGGGGAGCGTCGGGCGGATAAGGGAACCGTTTTGGGCGAGTTCGCGCATGGCGCCCACGGATGCGACGGTCATGCATCTCTGTTCTTGGAGCATCGCGAGCCACCAGTCATTCCAATAGAATGCGAGCCTCGGCTTCCCCCACTCCCTTCGATTGATGCCGCGCTCATTCAGAAATACTTCGGCGAAGTTGATGATCTCATCATTCGTCGGAAGGACGGTTACCGTGAACGCACCCACTCCTTCAATTCGTTCGAATGTAATGCGGTTCTTTTCCGCATCGTACGTCCATCGGTAGCCGTCTTCGTCCCTCCACTGCATGGTCATGGATTCGGCAACGGGATTGGATTGGAGGATGCCTGCGGGCATGCGAAGCGCGGTCGTAATGTTTTGCAAAAAGGCAGGATCCGGAAGCGTCTGCCGCATGCGCAGAACGGTTACTTCCGTTGGATGTGCGGGAAGATCGGCGGCCCACTCGATCGCCGGATCAAATCCCGTCCGCACCGGGGGAGCGGGAGCGGGTCCGGGAATCCCCCCAAATCCTTCGTTGAATGATACGAATCCTTCAGGCGACGGCGCGCCGAAGAGATCAGGCACGCGTGCTTGTTCGACAGGCTGCATGCATCCGGCCCCAAGGAGCATGAGAGCGGTGAATATCGGAGCGATCCGTTTGATCATGCATCCATGATAGCAGATTCGGATGTGCAGTTGGCCGCTAGCTATTTTGGAAGCGGCTATCGGCAGCCGGCGTTTGGCATTTGGCTGAGGCGTCCTTACCATCCCGGCCAGCCGCCAGC
>CAYMPS010000048.1:0-8781 GCA_964392485.1 uncultured Gammaproteobacteria bacterium
GAGAAGCGGAACAGAGGGCGTACGCGGAAGTTCGCGCGCGCGAATACACGGGCCAACAGCTTGATATTCTTGAAGGGCACGCGAAGGAAACGCACGATGAAGATACGCTCAAGCTCGTGCGCGAGCGCAAGGAGCCTCGGCCGGATTTCATTCAGGATGATGACGATCTCCGCAAGCGCATGGAAAGCATGGCGGATGACGGCGTGCGGGAACTCAAGAAGAACGTGAAGTCTCAGGCGTACCAGGATTCGCGCGTGTGGGATTCTCTGCTCAGTTATACGGGCATGTTGAACGACGATGGGAGTGTGGATAAGGGCAATGAGTTCGCTAAGGAGCTCCTGAATTCCGGAGGCATGGCAGGCAATATCGGTAAACAGAGGCTTGAAGAATTGCGTGAGGCTGCGAAAAATGCCGGCTATGCGAAATTTGACAAGGAGGGCGAGTTAATCGGCGTGAACATTAAATCCTTCCTGAACGACAAGGAGGCATTCGCGGCGTCCGGTCTTGCCGGAGCGTTTTACACACGTGGCAAGGCCGGCGAGTATGATGCGGTTTCAAGGGATATTCTCAAGGGGAGCGGAGGGAGCGGATCGGTTAAGAGGGGCCCTCGCGTTGAGCGGCAAAGTGGAGAGGTTGCGGCGGGACGTCAGCTGATTTCGGACAGACGAATTGATCTGGCAAATTACCGCGCGGAGCGTAGGATGGCCTCGAATGAAAATGATGAAAGCATTCGGACCATACAGACTGAAATGGGCCGCACTCAGCTGGCTGTCATGCAGGCTGGAGGCACGCTTCAGGAAGCGACGGGCGCGGATAAGAATGGGAAGTTCCAGAATCAAGACGACTCGAGAGCTTTTGTCACATCTCTAAGCGAAATGCATAAGGCCGGAGATACGGATGTAACGGTCTATAACAGCCTGGACGTGGATGCATTGAATGCGAATCCGAATCAGGAGAATCAAGCGAGGAGTATTTTTGTGGAACGGACGAATGTGAATCAGATAAGGAAGGCGTATGAACAGGCACAGGAAAATGAGGATGTGCGTTCGCTTAGCTCCATCGTGGGCATGGCGAAGATTATTGATACGGAAGGTAGCCGCATTCAGAAGGTGGTCAAGGAATACAACAAGGAAACGAAGAAGCACAACAAGACTGCGGAAAAAACTGGCGTCGAGAAGCGCAGTGAAGTGATGGCGAGCGCGTTGATCGAGGCGGCGAAGAACAGCGATGAAGCCGCGCTGCAGGCTGCGCTTGGGGATTCGGGGCTCGGGTTGAGCATGGAGAGTGTAAAAATATTGCTAAAGCAAGAGGCCTTGAAGGATGATAAGATTCTTCGTAATTTTACAACACACCCATCAGATCGCGCGGCGGAGCGGCTCTCGGACGTGATGGGTAAGGGCGATGAGGGGGGTCCGCGGGCACCGACTCCTCCGCCGGGGCCGCTTCCGGAAATTCCTGATTTGGATGTTTGAAAATTGTTGATATATGGGGGGATCGAATCCAACAATGAAGCAGCCTACGAGTACCCCGGCGAAGGTCGGGGTGGCTTCTCTGGATAACGGGCAAGGGGCATCGGGAAACGGGGATAATGTCGGAGCGCTCCCAAAAAAGGCGACGCCGCTTGAGACGGGTGAAGGAGCGGATACGGTGCTTCCGGTAAAAAATACGGCTTCGGATCCGACGCCGAAAAGGGCGTCGTCTCCTTCGCCAATCATTCCGTCGGTCACAAAATCTCCGGATGTCCTTCTGAAATCTCCTGAGGCAAAATCGGTCGCATCGGCTTCTCCCGCTCCCGCCGTCGAAGTCAAAGAAGCAGAGGTGAAATCGGATATTGAGCTTCCGGAGCTGTCGCTTGAACAGGTAGCATTCCTTTCGTCAAAGCGCTACGTGATATCTGACGCAGAGGTCAGGAGGACGTTTGGGCTTTCGGATGATGATTTGAGCTTTTTGAATGAGATGGACCACGCGGTGCTCGGTGGACTCATCAACCTCTCGCAGTACGTTGCCGCGCTCCGCGAGGAGTTTCCGGGTCTGAACGCCGAAGAGAAAAACGAGTTGATCGCGATGTTGCTCGCGTACCGGTACGAACCGTTCGATGCGGATATCCAGCCGTCAGCTCGGGATATCGCGCGCGAGCAAGGTCTTACGCTCCCGAAGACGCCGTATTATCGGATGTATGCAAAACCGCTTACGTTCATGGGCGCGGCGCATGAAGTGGCGCGCGCCGCAGGGATTCCGCTCATGGGCCAGACGCAGGAGCGTCTCCGCGATATCATCCTGAGCCGCGTGAAGGGCGTCCGCGTTGATGCGCAGGTTGAGAGCCAGCTCATGCATTCCTTTGATATGGGCGGATTGGGCCTCAAAGAGGAGCATGCGCGGATCGCCACGGAATCCATCGCGGACATCATCCGGCGCGCGACGCTCGTTACGGAAGAGGAATACTCCGCGCTGCTGAGCAAGAAAATTCATGAGGACGTCCGGCCGGAGAGCGCATCCGAAGCGGATTCCGTAACGGCTTCGCCGGAACAGGCGGAAGAGGAGAAGGAGATCGCGGATATCATTTCCAAAATGCCCAAGGCCGAACAGGATACGGCGACGGTGCTCGCCGAATCTATCCGGAATATCCTGGACCGCCTTTCCTGGCGTCCGGAAGATCCGTACCTCCAGCGGAGGTTCACGAACATGATTTCCACGAGGCTGCGCGACGTCCGTTCGCGGAATGAATTCTTCATGAAGCTCATGCGCGATATCAAAGTCGGCGGTTTGAGCCTGGAGCGCAAAGAGGCGGAAAAGATCACGAACGAAATTGAAGCGGGATACGTTGAATTCCGCGGGAATGTGGAAGCGGAAGAAAAGGAAAAACTCCGGAAGCAGCTCGAGGATCAGGAGAAGAAGATCCAGGAGCGGAAACGCCGGGAGAGCGAAGAGCATGCGAAGTGGTACGAAGAAAAGGTTAACACGAAGCGTGCGGTTGAAGCGGAACAGAAGCGCGCGTTTGAGCACTTGAGGGTCATCGCTCAGGGCAAAACGTCTCCCATTGAACATCCGATCGAGGCGAAAGACAAAGCCAAGGAGAAGGCGTCGTTCGGCGTGCTCGTTCCAACACCGCCCATGAAGAAAACGGAGGCGCCGAAAGAGCTGATCCCGCCCGAAACGAAAACGGAAAAAAAGAGAGCCGAACCTCTTCCGCGGAAATTTCCGGCCAGACCGGTCGTTAAGGTGAGCATGGAAACGGCGCGCATTCAACAAGCCGCCGCAGGGGCGCGTCCGAAAATCGAGGACGTGCAGGTCTCCGCATCCTCCCCTCGGCTCACGGGCCCTCTGCAGGAGATCGGGAGCATTACGCTGGATCAGTTCCGGCGGCTCGGACGTCCGAAGGAAGCGGCAAAGCACTTGGAAGACAAAGTGGATCTGCTCGCCGGAGAATCGTTCGAGAGGCGCATTGCCGGCGTTCAGGCGTGGCAGGGAAGTCCGCTCCAGAAGAAGTACCTCGCATTGCTCTCAGAGGCGTTTCGGAACGGAACCACGGTCAAAGCGTTCGTGGAACAGAAGCGGCTTGCCGGGGAGGAGGCACTGACGGTCGAGGAGCTTGAGGCGATTATGGCGCTCAATAATGTATTACGGTTGTAGAAAGGATATCTCGTATCCGGTATCCGGTATTTTCACAACGCACCATCATTAGAGAATGCCAGATACGAATCTTCCGCCTTTCTCTTAAAGGAAAATCGCGGTAACATAGATCAAACGTTTGAATCGCATGCCCGATAAATATATCGTCCCGCAGTTCATAGAGAACGAAGATAAGATCCTCGGGCCGATTACGGTACGCCAGTTTATCCTCGGCCTCGTATCCGTATTCATCATTTTCATCGAATACAAGGTATTTACGTTCGGGCCGTTCATTGCCGCGGCGATCTTTACGGCGGGCATCGGCGGGGTCTTCGGATTCATGAAGGTGAACGGACAGCCGTTCCATATCTTTTTTTTAAACTTCGTACAGACGATCTCTCAGCCGTCGCTTCGCGTGTGGGATAAGCATCAAACGGATGCGGAGCTTCGACTGATCATCAAGCCGCAGACCATCGCGGAGCCGGAGGAAGAGAAGCCGAGGAGGAAGCCGCGGCCGGGCTCGTCGCATCTCCGCGATCTTTCGCTGACGGTGAATACGGGAGGCGTGTACGAAGTCGAAGAGGGGATGGAGCGCGCCGCGGAGGAACTGCCGATGTAGGTCGTATCTCGTATCTGGTATCTGGTATCCTCGGAACATCTTTGAGAGCATACGAGATAACAGATACGAGATACCAATGTATGCAGAGCAAGAAACTCGCAGGAAGCAAGAAAGGGCCGCCAACGCAGCGCTTCCTTGACATTGCGGAAATGAAAGAGGATGTCGTCATCATGAAAGACGGGACGCTCCGAGCCGTTCTGCTCGTTTCGAGTATCAATTTCGCCCTAAAGAACGTTGATGAGCAGAACGCGATCGTTCAGGCGTACATGGGATTCCTCAACTCCATTAATTTCCCGATCCAGGTGGTCATTCAGAGCAGGCGCATGAACATCGACGATTACCTGAACCGGTTGAAGGCGGCGGAAAAGCAGCAGGAGAAGGATCTGCTGCGGAATCAGATAACGGACTACCGGGAATACATCGCGCAGCTCGTAAAGCTCGGCGACATTATGCAGAAGCGTTTCTACATCGTGATCCCGCTTGATCCGGCGGTTTCGGAAGATACGGATAACATGAAGAAGCGGCGCGGATTCTTCGCGCGCGTACAGGAACTCCTGACTCCCTCGGTCGCCATCAGGTTGAGCGAGAAGCGCTTTCAGGAAAAGCGCCATCAGCTCATGCTGCGCGTGAACTCCGTGATGGGAGGGCTTTCGTCCATGTCACTGAACGCGGCGCTCCTCGATACGCAGTCGCTCATTGAGCTCTTCTACACGGTGTACAATCCGGAGCTCTTCGAAACGCAGCGATTGGAGGATGTGAATAAGATGCAGTTTGAAGGATAACCCCTATGAAATCCCAAATCTCAAATCCCAAATCCCAAATAGTAACTGTCGGAGCTCCGGAGAGAGAATTTGGAATTTGGAATTTTTGTTACGTATGGCCATTGAAGTAAAAAAGAAAGGCATTGATACATCCAGACTCACGAAGGGGGGAGTTAAGTTTGAGAAACATGAATCCAAAGAGGATGTAAAGAAGAAGCTTGAGGAAGAGAAGGTCGCCCTTTCCGAGGAGCGCGTATACCGAAAAGGCGTCTCTTCCATCAAAGATCTCATCGCTCCGGCGAGCATGAAGGTTGAACCGAGCTTCGTTCGCCTCGGCGACGTATTCGTGCGCACGCTCTTCATCGTTACCTATCCGCGCTACGTCACGGTCGGCTGGGCCAGTCCCATCATCAACCTGTCCGCACAGCTCGATATCGCCATGTTCTTCTACCCGATCAAGGCGGATGTGATCCTGAAAGAACTCAAGCGGAAAGTCGGCGTCGTCGAAGCGCAGATCACCATGGATGCGGAGAGCGGGAAGCCGCGCGATCCGGTGGCGGAAACGGCGCTCCGGGATATCGAACAGCTCCGCGACGATCTCACGCAGGGCATCGAGCATTTTTTCCAGTTCGGATTCTACTGCACGTTCTACTCCACGGATCCGGAGGAGCTCGAGCGGCTCTCGCGGCAGGTTGAGACGACGTTCGGTTCCATGCTCATCTACACGAAACGCGCCTACTACCAGGCGGAACAGGGGTTCAATTCCACGCTTCCGCTGGGGAATGACGAGCTCATGATCACGTTCAACATGAGCACCTCGCCGATCGCGTCGAGCTTCCCGTTCACCTCGGCGGAGCTCACGTCGGACAACGGCATCCTCTACGGCGTCAATCGACACAACAATTCGCTCATCATCTTTGATCGCTTCTCGCTCCAGAATGCGAACGCCGTTATCTTCGCCACGTCCGGCGCGGGCAAGTCGTATGCGATCAAGCTCGAAATCATCCGATCCCTCATGCTCGGCACGGACGTGATCGTCATTGATCCGGAAATGGAATACAAGCACCTTTCGGATGCCGTGGGCGGTACGTACATCAATATCTCGCTCGCCTCATCCGCGAAGATCAACCCGTTCGACCTCCCGCGGCCTTCCGGCGAGACGATTTCCTCGGAGGACATCATCCGCAGCGCGGTCATCATCCTCAAAGGGCTGCTCCGGCTCATGCTCGGAAAGCTCACCGTGCAGGAGGACAGCATCCTGGACCGCGCGCTCCTCGAAACGTACGCGAAGAAAGACATCGTCCCCGGTGTGGATCTGTCGACCATCGAGCCGCCGATCCTCCAAGATTTTCAGGATATCCTTGAAGGGATGGAGGGCACGAGCGACCTCGTGGTGCGCATGAGGAAGTATACGGAAGGCACGTTCTCCGGGCTTTTGAATTCTCCGACGACCGTGAACATGGATAATATCCTGGTCGTCTTCTCCGTTCGCGACCTGGAAGACGAGCTCCGGCCCATGTCCATCTACACGATCATCAACTACATTTGGAACGTCGTGCGATCCGAGCGCAAGCGGCGGATCCTCGTTATCGACGAGGCGTGGTGGCTCATGCAGGCGGAAGATTCGGCGAAGTTCATCTTCGCTCTCGTTAAGCGTTGCCGGAAGTACTACATGGGTGTTACAACGATCACACAGGACGTAAACGATTTCCTCACCTCTCCCTACGGCCAGGCGATCGTGACGAACTCGGCCATCCAGCTCCTGCTTCGGCAGAGCCCCGCATCCATCGACCTCGTGGCCAAGACGTTCCTGCTCACGCAATCCGAGAAGTATCTCCTTTTGGAGAGCGGACGCGGGGAAGGGATCTTCTTTGCCGGCTCGAAGCACGCGGCCATCCAAATCGTCGCATCGTACGCGGAGGATCAGATCGTGACCACGGATCCAAAGCAGCTCCTGCAGATCGAACAGGCGAAGAAGGAATTCAAGGAAGCGACATCGGAATTGGAATCAGCAATCGGAGGAGAAGCGCCAAAAGAGGCATCCGGACAGTAGCCCCGATTCGTTTGACGTTTATCTCGTGAGTCGTTTGTCGGGAACGCAGTTCACATGCGACTCACGACCAACGACAAACGACCAACGATAAACGACCAACGATAAACGAACCTATGGACCGTCGAACCAAATTCATCCTCCTCATCATCGGATCAATCCTCCTCTTAGGAGCTGTCTTCTGGTTCATCGTGTGGCCGCTCATCCAGCCGGCGTTTCCGGGAGGCTCGTCCCCTCAGCCTCCGGGGCTCGGAGACATTACGCCGCAAGGATACGATATCAAACCGGAAGGTCAGGGATCCGAAGGAACGGGCGGTGCGGAAGCGGGGGATCAAACGTTCACGTTCTCGCCCGGGGATGTGAGTCCGGACGTTCTGCGTATTCTGGAGCTTTCACGGCGCGCGGGCGTTTTGAGCGAGCGCGCGGAGAGCGGATCGAGCGCGAACGGCTTTTCGAACTATGCGGATGCGGCGCTCGAAGCGTCTCCGGCGCTTTCAGATGCATTTTTAGCCATGCAGTCCGAGCTTCGGGCGAAGTATGACGCATCCGGTCCCGCCTACCTTACGATCGCTCGCCGCCTCGTGGAGATTCCGGAGAGCGAGACGCGCATTACGGGCGATTCGTTCGATGTGCGCGTTCAAATGCAGGTTGAGATCCGGGACAACGGCGCATCCTCCGTCGAGTATCGGGAATCGACCGTGACATTCGTTCGCCAAGGAGCGAAGTGGGTGGCGGATGACTACCGCGTGGAGGTATTTACGCCGTAATATCGTTCATATCGAATATCGAAAAAGGCGCTGTTCCGCGGTGTTCGCCGGTTGTCTCGTTCGCCAGTTTTCCGGTTGACTCGAATATTTTCCGTTAACCAGTCAACAAGCCAACCAGACAACGAGTTAACCCGTTTCGACATTCGATATTTTTCATTCCTGCCTTTAGTGATAAATTAGGGTCTATGACCACGTTCTTCCGCAGGATCAAAGAAACGTTTCTCGACATCGTCTATCCGCCGTTCTGCATTACGTGCGGCGCATCCGGTTCCTGGTGGTGTGCATCGTGCCGCGATCATGTGGAACTTCTGATGAACGAACCCTGTCCTCGCTGTCTTGCCGCTGAACCCGATCATGACCATCAGGCATGCTCCGGAATCCTCCCGTTTGCCGGCGTCGTATCCACGGGCTACTACCATTCAAAACCGCTTCGTCGATTCATCGCGGAGATGAAGTATAAGGGCGTGACCGCATCGGATCGGGACGTGGAAGCGTACCTCGCCGCATTCTCGCCAAAACGCTCCGGCCCCTTCCCGTGGGTCCACGAGCGGAAGCTCTCCATGCAGCCCATGCCGCTTTCGGCTCCCAGAGAGCGCGACAGGGGGTTTAACCAGGCGGAGTGGATCGCGAAGCGGCTGGAACGCACGTGGCTGCCGAAAACGAAAATTATTCAGAGCCTCGTTCGCCGTCCTTCCGGCATGACGCAGGCGTCGCTCGAAGATCACGCGCTCCGATCCGCAAACGTGCGCGGAGAATTCATCGCCACGAAGCCCGTGCACGGCTCCGTTATCCTCGTGGACGATGTCGTTACAACGGGATCCACGGCAGCGGAAGCCGCGCGCACGCTCATCCGCGCCGGCGCGGATAAGATCTATCTCGTGAGTCTGGCGCTGGGGAAGTAGCGGGATAGCTGTTAGCTGTTAGCCTTTAGCTGTTAGCCTTTAGCCTTTAGCCTTTAGCCTTTAGCTATTAGCT
>CAYMPS010000049.1:0-8509 GCA_964392485.1 uncultured Gammaproteobacteria bacterium
ATCGGGACGAAGGTGGGATGCCTGTCGGTTTTTAAAATGTGTATCTCCTTGCCATACGAGATCCCTCCCTCCGACGCCACTTACACTCAGCGGAAACGAACGTACAGAGGCGTCTCCGCTCGGGAACGGTTTTCTGACCGTTCCGATTTAAAATGAAACTTGGCGTCTCCGCTCGGGATACGGCTGCTTCCCTCGCCAACAACAGGATCGACGATCCTCCCCCCGAGATACAAACTACCAGCTACGAACTACGAGCCCTCCGAATTCAACATTTCCTCTCCGCCGTGTACAATCAAGAAAACCTATGAAAAAACAACGCGTGAAGAAGGTCATTATCCCGGTTGCCGGATACGGAACCCGCTTCCTCCCGGCTACCAAAGCCATGCCAAAGGAGATGCTCCCTGTGCTCGACAAGCCCGTCATCCAGTACGTGGTGGAAGAGGCCGTGGCGAGCGGCATCGAAGACGTCATCCTCGTGACGAGCTCCATGAAGCGGCCCGTGGAAGACCATTTTGATGAAAACGAGATCCTGACGCGCTGGCTCAAAAAGACCGGAAAAACCGCGGCGCTCAAAGAGGTGACGCGCGTTGCGAAGCTTGCGAACTTCATCTACATCCGGCAGAAGGGTCCGTACGGGAATGCGACGCCCATTTTAAATGCGGAGGGTGTGATCGGCGACGAACCGTTTGCCGTGATGTGGGGCGACGAGGTTATGACGGGTAAAATTCCGCGGCTCAAACAACTCATTGATACGTATAATGAACTGCAGGATCCGGTCATCGCCGTGGTGCCCGTCAATAGAGAACAGACCAAGCGGTACGGCATCATCGATCCGAAGCGAAAGGTGAAAAAGGGCGTCTATGAATTGAAGGGCATGGTTGAAAAGCCCGGACCGAACAAAGCGCCGTCGCTCCTGGCCTCCATCGGAGGCTACATCCTCACGCCGGATATCTACGACGAAATTCATCGCATGAAGCCCGGGCACGGCGGGGAGTACGTACTCCTGGACGCGATTAAGATGCTCATGAAAAAGCGTCCGATCTATGCGTGCGAAATCAGCGGGGAATTTTTGGACACGGGCACGCCCCTCAAGTGGCTCAAGGCAAATCTGACTGTCGCGCTCGAACGGCCGGATATGAAGGCGGACGTGAGGAAGATGATCAGGGGACTATAAATATCGAATACCGAATTTCGAATGTCGAACGCAGACAGGAAAAAGCCGGATTTGGAAGAACGAACGCTCACGTTTGCAAAGAGCGTTCGTTTCTTTCTCTATCATATTCCTAAAACATTTATATCCATCGAAGATGCAAAACAGCTCGTTCGCTCATCCGGTTCCGTTGGTGCAAATTACATTGAAGCGAACGAATGTTTAAGCAACCGCGACTTTCTCTACCGTATTCGGATATGCTAAAAGGAAGCAAAGGAGACGATGTATTGGCTGAAATTGCTAGACCGTCTCAATGACGAAAAACTCGAACGGGCCAAGGACATCCTCCTCCAGGAGGCCAAAGAGCTGATGCTGATTTTCGGTGCCATCGTCCGAAAAAGCGAATAGGTTTTCCGAGAGATTTCGATATTCTTCGCCGTAGGCGAATGCGCCTTCGGCGCAAAAATTCGACATTCGACATTTAAATCTACGTGCTCACTCTGAAAAAACACGTATCCCCGTCCTGCACGATGTAGTCCTTCCCTTCAATGCGGAGCTTGCCCGCGTCGCGGCAGCCCGCATCTCCGCCGAGCTCGACGAAATCCTCCCAGCGGCACACTTCCGCACGGATGAATCCCTTTTCGAAGTCCGTATGAATCCTCCCGGCCGCAACCGGCGCCGGACTGCCTTTCATGACCGTCCACGCGCGCGTTTCTTTTTCCCCGCTCGTGAGGAACGTGATGAGGCCGAGGATTTCGTACCCGGCTTTGATGAGCCGGTCGAGTCCCGATTCTTCCTGACGGAGCGATTCGAGGTATTCCGCTTTCTCCTCATCCGCCATGGCGGAGAGCTCCGCTTCCATCTTCATGCACACCGGCACGAGCGTGACGCCGGAAGCGGAGAGGTTCGGGACGCGATCCTTCCATGATCCGTCCTGCAACTGACCCTCGCTCACGTTCACGGCGTAGAGCATGGGTTTGAGCGTCAGGAGCTGGAGGCTCTTCAACTCTTTCCATTCATCATCCGTCCATGTGAGATCACGAATCGGCTTGCCCTCTTCCAACAGGGGCTTCGCCTTCTCCAATGCTCTGATGAGAATCTCCACCTCGCGGATGCTCCCGGCCTTCAACTGCTTGCGCGCGCTCTCAAGGCGCTTATCCACCGTATCGAGGTCTGCGAAGGCCAGCTCCATGCCGATGATCTCCGCATCCCGCTCCGGATCAATGCTCCCTTCCACGTGCGTCACGTCATCATCCGCAAAAACGCGAAGAACCTGTGCGATCGCATCGCATTCCCGAATGTTCGCGAGGAACTTGTTCCCCAGCCCCTGCCCTTCGGACGCGCCTTTGACGAGTCCGGCGATGTCCACGAACTCGATGGTCGTGGGAATGACCTTTTGCGACTTGGAGACCTTGGCGAGCTTTTCCAAACGATGGTCCGGGACTTCAACGACTCCGACGTTCGGATCGATCGTGCAGAACGGAAAATTCGCACAGTCAACCGCGCTCTTCGTAATCGCGCTGAAGAGCGTTGATTTGCCCACATTCGGCAGGCCCACAATGGCAATTTGGAGAGGCATAGATGAGAATGCGTAATAGTGATGAGCAGGCGTGAGCGTATCGTGAATAGAGGGACGCGTCAATTGTCATTTCGCATTGCGCATTGCGCATTATTATTAAACGAGCGTCTGTATTAAAAATGTGCAATGTGCGAATATTGGATGCTCGAACACGCCCCGATGACGCCAATAGAATGTGAACGCGGCTAATAGAAATCTTGCTACGCAAGTTTAGTAATAACTAAAAGTTACTGTTCAAAAATTGGAAGAACTGCCTGTTTCATGGTCTTTTCACCACTAACTTTCTTACGGACCTTGGCTTTAGGCTTTAGCGTTGACTTAAGAACAGTCTCATCTGGTTCTTCGTCAGGCGCACCCAACATGAACCACTTCTGACGTCCGATGGTTTCTTCAACTAGTATTTGCGCCTCACGAAGCGGTTTCAAAATTTGACTTACGCGACCCGATGTTACTCCTAGATGTTTCTGCAACTCTTGGTATGAACCTCTTTCTCGCGAAGAGAGGAACGATAAAACTTTTTCGTGACCATCGTTAATCATCCCTTTCTTTCGGAGTCTATCAACGCGTATGTTCAGCTGTAGAATACGATTGGTGATTTCGCGCACAACAGACATCTGCTCTAGATATGAACAGGCGAAAAATCGTATCCACGATGTGAGGTCCTTCACAAAATTTAACGACGGCGTGGAAGGATCACAAACGTTTACTGCTTCTAGTGCATCGTAATATTCGTCTGCATGATTATTGTAGTAATCGGATAGCGCAAAGTATCGCACACCCTCCTCTTTGCGCTTTAGCAATAGAAGCGTGGTCAACAACCTACCGACCCTTCCATTGCCATCACAGAAGGGGTGTATCCAGACAAACCAGAAGTGACATATGGCAGCAGAGATAACAGCCGAACGTGGCTTGTTGGTTATCTCGGAATTGAACCATTCAATAAACTTGCGAAGGAGGTACTCAAGAACGTCTGGTGGTGGAGGAGTGAAAACGATTTTGCCCTTGCGACGAATACTTCGTTGATCCGTTCGGATCCGACCAGGTGTGGCTTTGGCATCTCCCCTTGTGACTGTCTCGTGCAATTTCAGCAACAAGGATTGTGTGAGAGGCTTATCTAGATGCTCACGAATTGAATCAAGAGACGCATAGTACGCCTCAAACTCGCGACGCTCTTTCTCTCCAACGACAATATCTGTTTCACCCTTGGTAACTGCCCTCGCTTGATCAACACTAATAACAGTCCCCTCAATGCCAATGGAACCTACCGCTTCCTTCAACTTTGCGTCATTCTCTAGCAAGCGGGCCCAATCAGTATTCATCCTTACCACCTCTAAATTGCCATCAACGCGCGCGATGGCTTCTATTCTGCTAAATAGATCTTCGGTGATGTTGTATCTGATTTCAAAACCCATACAATTATAAGGATACGGCTATAGCACCATTTTGGCTACCGCAAGGAGCGACCTATTCAATCAACGCTCCTGCGTTATCAGCTCTTAATTCAAGTTGGGTCATCAGAGCCATCAAAGAAAGCGACCTCAAACCCGCCTCCTCAGTTTCTGCATCGGCAAGCTCTATCCCATACTTCTCTTGAAATATCCTCATTTAGCTCCTTACTATTTTTTGATGGTAATCGATCCATATGAGACTCGAACTATACGAAAACAAACTTACATCAACAAACACGCGGTGTTAATACCGCGTGTTTGATCTGGTGGACCTTATGGGATTCGAACCCATGACCCCTTCCATGCCATGGAAGTGCTCTAGCCAGCTGAGCTAAAGGCCCAAGAATAATTGTTATGGACCGACATTTTCAATGTATCCGGTCGCCTCCCCGATGTCCATCGAAGCGCTTTGCCGGCTAAGCTGATGGCCCTTAAAGAAAGCGTGGAGATTATGCCTAATTTCGCCCGTTTCGTCAACGAATGATCCGCCGCCGTCAGCGGGGCAACGAATCCCCGATGGCCAGACGGTACCGGCGGATGCCGGCCTTGCGATCATGCATTCGGAGGTGCGCATGGAGCCTTCGCAGGTCTTTGAGCATCATCACGATCTCGCCGGCGAGCGCGTCGCAATCTTCATGCGCGTGCGTGCGGCGGATCTCCCTGCAACAGTGTTCAATTTCTCGGACGAGGTGTTCATCCCCTTCCGTATGCCACTCCACGCCCTCAATGACCGGCATGGGTGTTTCTTCAGGGATAATGAGCGTTTCCGCTTCCGGATCGGATTCTCGGGAAGCCGCTTTGAGGACTTCGGAAAACGGATCCACATCCTTCGCGCTTCCTTCAAACGGTTCCGATGAACGTTCGATGACGAGTCCGGACGGATCCCGTCCGCGAAGGCGCAGTTCCGACGAAACGATCTCCGCGCGCGCCAGGGGATGATCCGGGTGCGTAAGACGAACGCCGGCTTCCCCGCGGCCGGACCATTCGCGAAGCTCGGTTTCGAGCTGGCGGGTCGTTCGCTCCGCGGCCTGCGTGCGGCGAACGACCCTCCAGAGGTCTTCCTGTTCTTCGCGCAAGCGATTGAGCTCCTTGATCCCCGCGCCGGACTCCGTCCATTTCGCCAACGTCTTTGACAGATTCCGCGTCTTTTTATCGTACGCCAAAAAAGCCTTTTCGAGTTCAGCCGAAAGGCGGCTCTGCTCTTCCTGGAGCTCTGCCAAGAGGACGTCCGCGTCGCTCCCCCCCTTGCGTGGAACCGGGCGTTTCGTTCGCTCCGGCTTGCGCAGCCAGGACGTCAGACGATCATCAAACGTTTTTCGCTTGCGAGGCATGGGTGGATTGTACATGGCGGGGAGAGAATGTTGAAACCGGATGAGAGACGGCGGCTGGCGACTCGCTATCGTTTCCCAGCGTAATCGAACATCTGTACATAACGAACTATGCGTTTGGCATTTGGCGTTTGGCATTTGGCTGAGACGTCCTTACCATCCCGGCGAGCCGCTAAAAGCCAACACGCAAGCTTTAGCCCTTAGCCCTTAGCCCTTAGCCCATGGAATGATAGCCAGCAGCCAAATGCCAAATGCCAAACGCCAAAAACCAAAAGAGGCACGGTCTCCCATGCCTCTTCCAACTTTCTTAAGAAAGCCCTTATGGTTGAATGGGATTCTGCACGCCTGGACTCGAGATGCCTTCCTCCAAAGGCTCCGGAAGCGGAACCGGCTCATTCGGAACGTCGTTCCCGGCCTTCTTGGACTCAAGCTGTTCCATCCGGGCCGCGACGTCCGTGTTTTCCGGATTCGTTCTTTGAACCTCCTCGATCTGGTCGAGCGCGAGGTCGTAGCGCCCCTGCTCTTCGTAGATGCTCGACAGGAACCATCGCGCGTTCGCATGGCTCGGCTCTTCCTGAACGATCTGCTCAAACATGCTCTGCGACGCCTCCTTGTTTCCGTTTCGGTAGTAGAGGATGGCCAGCTGGAACGCCACGCCGATATCCTGCGGATTCCCGCGGAGCACTTCCTCGAACTTCCGGATGGAATCATCAAGGCGCCCCTCGCGTTCGTACACGAGTCCGAGATTGAAGTGGGCGGCCGCGTAATCCGGCTTCGTCGTGATCGCTTTGTTAAACCAATCGGACGCCTTATCGAGTTCCATTCTTATGCTTTCTTCGGCCTGCGTTTTCGCCGCGGCATCCGGAGACGAGAGGAGCGTGCGATACGCATCCGACCGGAGCACGTAGAGCTTGCCGATCTCGTTCATGAACACGGGGTTGTTCGGTTCGAGTGCGAGCGCCTCCTCGTAGTTCCGGATGGCGAACTCGTCCGATCCGCGCGTAAAGCTCGCAATCGCCTGGTACACCGTGGCGAGGTTCGCGTAGTTGTCCACGTTCGAAGGATTGATTTCGATCGCTTTCTGCGCCGCATCAACGGACATGGACACGAGCGTATTCACCTGACTCACGAGCTCCTCCGTCGGTTCGTTCTGCATGATGCCCCCGACCTTCACGAGATAGGCCTGCGACAGGTTCCGCTCGTACACGTCGTTCATGGGGTTAAGTGCGACGGCGGAGGACAGGTATTCGATGGATACGCCGATATCCTCCTGCCGCTGGAACGCGGCCACGGCCGAAGAGTACTTCGCGTCCGCGACCAAACGCTGGCCCATGAGCCACGTTGCGGAAATCGCGCCCACGGCCAGAAGGATGAGCGCCGTGGAAAGCGCGCCCATGACCCACTTCCTGCTGCGCTGATCCCACGTAACCGATCCCTGCGCCACGAGCACGCCTAAGAGCGCCAGAAGCAGCCAAAAGGCGAAGTGGTGCGACAGGTTGTAGTTATAGAGGAATGCGATGAATGCGGTCACGGCCCAGCCCGTAAACACCGTGAGGTACGCGAGCCACTCTTCGCGGTTCTTCCGCCGAACGAGGTGTGAAACGGACTTCGCGATGCCGGAACCGATGAGCATGAGCCAGAGCGTGGTCCCCACGAGCCCGAGCATGGCGAGCATGGTGAGGAACGCCGTGAGTCCGCGCTCGAACCGAACCGTCCAGAACTGCGACACGTTCACGGCAACGGAACGGTACTTCGCGTAATCATAGATCCACGTCCCCGGACCGGAACCGAAGAGCGGCGCATCGCGCAGAACCTGCTGAGCGATCTGCCACGTGTGGCCCGCGGACGGCGACACTTCCGCCGGGATAGCCGCGTTAAAGGGCGTCCGGAAAATGAGGAGCGCAATGGCGATGATCAGAAGCGCCGCGGGGATGGCCACCGTCTCCGGCTTTGGCGTCTTGCGGGTGGCGATGTACGGGATGCCCACGATGAGAATGATGCCGAAGATGAGCGACGCCCAGATCACCCAAAAGTCGATGATGACGGCCGCAATCACGCCCAAGCCCAGCATGGCGAAGATCGTAATTCTCCAGAAGAGCGACGTGCGCTTGTGCGAACCGAGGTAGCATCCGCGCTCATCGCACCCGAGCACCGTAAGAGCCAGAGCGATGACCGTGGGGATTGCGAGGAACGTGCCCAGCGCGTTGATGGTCCCGACGGTATTAAAGCTCTTCGAGGCGATGGAGGTGCCGGCGCCGAACAGATGGAATCCCAATATTTGAAACAGGCCGTAGAGCGCCGCGATCCCCGATCCGAGCAAAAACCACAGGAGCGTATCGTACACGCGCGAGGTCGTACGGAACCGGTTGACGATGATGAAGTACATCACGACGAACGCGGCCACGGTCGCGAAGGCCCACTGCATCTGGCCGATATTGCCCACGAACGAAATATAGCGGTCCAGCGAAAAGAGCGACGTGACGAGGTAGCCCAACAGGAAGAACGCGACTACGAGATGCAGCCATGAACGCGTGAGCGTAATCGACCGTTCAAGGAGCGACTTCGCCACCCAGGCGATGAGCGCGATCATGGTAAGCGCGACAAGGAGCGTCTGCTTATTCAGCTCCAAAACGTCGAGCGTAAACGGCAGGAACCAGAGCGGCGTAAGGAGCGCCAGCCCCATGATGCAGGCGTCCACGACTCTTCCCAATAACTTGGGAATCTGCGGATTCGGTTTGGCCTCAATCGGAGGATTATGGATAGGAGTTTCTTCAGACATATCGTTATAAAGATTCCGTGAAATTATAGCACACAAGACCGATACTCGTAGGGGCATCGCGTTAAACGCGATCGCGCCTCTCTTATCGAGAACCCACCCCCCCCTTTTTTTTACGGAAACCCACCCCCGGTACGGCGGGGGCGACCCCCGGACCCCCGCCCCACCCCGAAAACGGGGGGGTGGGCTCTGAGGTGTTTTTTTTATTTTTAAAGAATATGTAAAATA
>CAYMPS010000050.1:0-2452 GCA_964392485.1 uncultured Gammaproteobacteria bacterium
ATCACGGGGTTCATCACCCCCGGCCTCCCCTCGGTCGGTTGTGCCGGAGTCTTGCGGAGACGTCGCCTGTTCATAACGCGCGAATGCTTCCAAACAATGTGCAATCGTAACGGCCTCATGGCCGCACCAGCCCTCGGTTTTCAACGGATGCTTAAAACAGGGTTCGGCGCGGAATGCCTCATTCACGTCGCACGCGGACAGGATCTCAATCCCGCGCCGGACAGCCTCCCCGCAATCGCCGAGGTTGATAAGGGAAGTAACGGCGAGCGCCGTATGAAGCGCATTCCCCCATCCGCCGCCGTCTTCACGACGTTCGAGGAGGCGCGCGCGGATCTGCTCTTTTTGCGCTCCTTCATACGCGCGAGCGAGCGCGTAGAGCACGAAACTTTCCGACGGGTAGTACGCGGAAACGTACAAACCGCTCCGGATGACCTCATCCAGGTATGCGTCCAGGTTCGGCAGTCGGATGTTGTGAAGCCCAAGGAAGTACGCGATGTTCGCATTCACAACAGGATCCACCGCGTTTTCAACATGGGGAGCGCGTGCATCCTGACCGGCCCAGGTCCGATACGGTCCCCCCTCATCCGTTTCCGCCTCGGTTAAACGCAGGACGGCCCGGGTGAGCACCTCCTGCGAAAACGAACTTCCTTCGGCGAGCGTGAGTCCGGCGAGCGCCGCACAGGATATATCCAGCCGGTCCGCGCCTCCATGCCCGCCCCGGAACCGCTGCCCTCGGAGCATGAGCAGCTGATAATGCTCAACTCCCTTCGCAACGTAGGCCGAGAGACGCCGTTCCGCCTTGGATGATCCACGGTCCGCATGGAGGACCGGGAGGATGAGGGATGACGAACAGAGACAGCCGTCCTGAACCAGTATTTCGTCTTCGTACGCGCATCGGCAGGCGAACGAGCCGTCCGCGTTCTGAAGGAGGCCGAGGCGCGCCCGAAGCTCAACGATCCGTTGTTCCATATTCCTCTGTCGCGGAATGCGCAACGTTCAGGGGGAAGAAAACGGTAAATTCACTCCCCTTGCCGAGCTTGCTCTCCACGCGCAAGGAGCCGACAAAATCCTTCTTCACGATATCTTTCACCGTGGCCAGGCCGATGCCGATGCCTTCACGCGCGGACTTGGTCGTAAAGAACGGCTCAAAGATACGGTTAAGGTCTTCACGACGAATGCCTGCGCCGTAATCTTTCACGGTCAGTTCTACGTACGCGTCTTCCTTTCTCAAGATGATGACGACCTCCCGGTCTTCCTTTGGAACCCCGGCGCCCTCATAGCTGTCGATCGCGTTATTCACCAGGTTCATGACGACCTGGTTGAACTTCAGCGTGTTCCCGAACAAGCGAACCTGTGCGTCCAAACGGGACCGGATGACCACGCACGCCTTCCGCGCCTTATACCCGAAGATGTCGATGAGCTGTCTGACCTCCTCGCTCGGAGAAAAGTCTTCGAGTTCCTCGCGCTGCTGGATCTGCTTGCGGACCGCGGAGATGTAGGCTTCCATGCGCTTGGTGGCGCAGAGCGCGCGTTCAAAATGCATCCGCGTATCCGAAAGCTTCTGGTACCCGCCTTCCTTCATCTGTTCGAGGCTAAGGGACACGGCCGTGAGCGGATTCGCGATGTCATGAAAGTAGCCGGAGGACATCTTGCCGAACTCCGCGAAGCGATAGAGCTGGGCCATCTGTTCCATCTGCGCCTGCTTGAGCTCGCGCGTACGCTCCTCCACCTTCTGCTCCAAACTATCCCGTTCAAGCTTGAGCTCCGCTTCACTCGTGCGCGCGCGGCGCAGTGACTTCTCGATCTCGCGGTTCGAGAGCCAGGAGACAATAGCGATGACGAACAGTGTTGCGGCGAGCGGGAGAATATCGATAAATACTTCGATGTCCGATTGCCTCCAGTCGCTGATCGGAGTAATGACGTTCGTTCTATGTAAATTATGAATGAGAAGCATGGTCGCTCCAACGATGCCGGAAAAAACAAAAGAAACGCGCGTTCCGAGAAGGATGCTCGCAATAACGATGAGAAGCGCTTGCATGAGGACGAGCTGAGGAACGACGACTCCATACGTCACCATCGAGTACGTCGCGGGGAGAAAAAGCAAAAGGATCAATCCGTAGGAGCTTACAGTGACATATCCCCTTCGCGACAGGTAGAGCAGGATCACGAAACAGACAACCCATAAAAAAAGAGCAACGGGCACAATCCCCGTAAAAGAACTCCCGTGGATCACTCTGCTTAATAATCCAATATCGAACAGGATGAACGATAAAACGATGATGCTGATCAGCAGGATATTTAAAATCAACTCTACCCGTTTGGAGTCTTCCGAGACGGATCTCGGCTCCACGAACGATTGGTATATAAACAAGGCGAAACTCCGAATAGGGATATTTTGCGGAACGTGATTCATAGCATCAATATCTTATCTATCATGGAGATTCGCCCTGTT
>CAYMPS010000050.1:2462-8361 GCA_964392485.1 uncultured Gammaproteobacteria bacterium
CCTCATGTTTGGGGCCTCGCGCGGCACTGACTCCATTTCCCATGGAGATCGCTCAATTCGTTTGCCGCAATTACGTCCAAGGAAGCGCAATGATGCCAAGGCTTGCAACCGTGGCCGCATTTCGCGCACCCCTGTCCGTAAGCAACTGCTTGAGGATGCTGTTCATAACCGTTTATTAGACCGTTTTGCTTCGATTGTCAAACGCACAAAGCAAAAACCGTCGATGGTATATTAAAAATTATTGGCGCGCATTCCCGTCCATTCTCGACCTTTAAAGTAAAATCGACGTATTCCTTTGATCCCGCTATATTTAAGTATCGTTAAAGAGCCGTGGCCCCAACACGATTCTTGATGCGGATATGAATGCTATTTGAAAGGAATGGATTGATTATATGGGACGGAGATCAATTTTTTTTAACTATTTCTTCAAATCTATCTTGTATCCCATTCCGGGGATCGTATGAATCAGCTTGAGTGCATTCGGAAACTCCACCTTTTTTCGAAGACTGAGGATATGGGATTCAATGGTATTTGAGAACGTATCCATATTCATATCCCAAACATGTTCCATGATATTCCCTCGAGAAAGAACAATTCTTTTGTTTCGTAGGAGGTACTCAAGGAGCATAAACTCTTTTCGCGTCAAATAGATATCGCGGTCTCCGCGCTTCACGGAATGGCCTCGCGTATCAAGCGTCAGGTCGTCTATCTCCAGCACGTTATCAACGACCTGGGCGGGACGGCGGAGCAATGCCCTGATGCGGGCTTTCAGTTCTTCGAAAGAAAACGGCTTCGTCAAATAGTCATCCGCACCGCTGTCGAGCACTTCCGCCTTCGTGAGAGGTTCGGATTTGACGGAAAGGATGATGATGGGGGTGGAAACATTGTTGCTCCTCATCTCCTTGCACGCGGCGCATCCGTCAAGCTTCGGCATGACGTAATCCATGATGATGCAATCGTACGTATTCGATCTCGCGAGGTATGACCCCACTTCTCCGTCTTCAGCGGTATCAACGGCAAAGCATTCAGCTTCAAGATTCGATTTCAACAATTCCCGGATGTCTTTTTGATCTTCTACGACGAGGATGCGCATAAGTAAGGATTATCTGCTTAAATGTGAACCATTTTCTAAAAAGTCGCTTATTTTAACCATCATACAGCAACTATTTAATTACTCAATACTCAAACTTCCAAAGTGATTTTATTTATTCTTTAAATAAACTTTATGAGTGAATTTAGCTGAATATGCTATACTTCAAAAGAATTTTTTACCTTTTCTCCTATAATAGAGATGGATACTTCATTGATATGAACCGCACGCATACGACGTTTACGCACGTGATGACGTACGTCCGAATCATCGGACTCTTCATTTTCAGCCTTTTCTTCGTGATGATCATCCCGATCTTCGGTCTCGGCGCTCATGAATTCTTTACGAATAATCTGAACTACCTCGGATTTCTCTTTGCCATCCTCATGGGATTCCTCATGAGCATCGCCATCCAGCGCAGACGTTCACTCGATGAATACATCAGCCAGGAATTGCACGGAATACGGAGGATGTACCACCTGGCGCTCCACCTGACCAAGGAACAGCCCGAGCTCGCCGCATGGCTCCAAAACCTCAAAGAAGATTTGGATGGTTATATGAGCATGTTCAGAGAGGTGAGTTTTCAGGTTTATGAGCGAGGAAACGACCTGTTCCGCGGCGTGACCTATACGGTTTACAGACTCCCATCGCTGGGCATCGCCTATAACCCCGAACTGTACCGCGCGCTCCTGAACGCATCCGCAAAAACAACCGAGGCGCGGCAGAACATCCGATCGAAAAAGGATCAGTACATCGGCTACTTCCAGTGGGCGGTCATCGTCGTTGTCACGTTCACGTTCGCATGGATCCTCGCGAGCGGGGCGCCGGAAACGACGAACGCAAAAATCGTTGCGGCCGTCATCATCTTCAATATCCTCCTCGTATCGGATCTCCTCTACGAGTACGATCGATTCAACGACAAAAAACTTCGCCTCTTGGCGGATATGTACGCGAACAATTTGATCAAGGTTGAGGAATACAAACCGAAGAAAACGAAAGCCGCTAAACGCTGAACGTATCGGTTTTCTTTCATCGCTCCCCGCTTTCATCACCCCTTACTTCTATGACGCCGAATATTCATGATTTCGTAAAAGAAGCGCTTGCGAAAAACGTCCCAAAGAAAGATATTAAAAACGCGCTCCTCGAAGCCGGCTGGCGCGAAGATGAGGTGTTGAATGCACTCGGTGCATTCGCGGATATCCCCTTTGCCGTTCCGGTTCCCAAGCGGAAGCCGTACCTTTCGGCTCAGGAAGCGTTCATGTACCTCGTCCTGTTTCTCACGCTGTACATCAGCGCCATAAGCGTGGGAACGCTTTTGTTCCAATTCATCAATCAAGCACTCCCGGATCCGCTCTCCGGCCCTTCAGCGGATCAGTCGCTCGATATGATTCGCCAGGCCGTCGCATCGCTCATCATCGCCTATCCGGTATTCATGTTCGTGACGATCAGCCTCCGAAGAGCCATTAACAGAGATCCGGAAAAGCGCGCATCCAAAATTCGAAAGTGGCTTACGTACATCACGCTCTTCATTGCCGCGGGTATTATTATCGGCGATTTGATCTCTCTGGTCTTTAACCTCTTGAGCGGCGACCTCACGCTTCGATTCGCGCTCAAGGTCCTGAGCATCGCTGCGATCGCCGGAACGATTTTCGGCTACTACCTATGGGATCTTAAGCGCGATGAGGATGATAAGAAGTTAAGAAAGAGCGATCGGAAAAAAGACAAACAGACAATCGACCTCGAACATTGATCCGCACCCCCGGACTCCCGGTACGTCGTTTGCGAACGATGCACCCCGCACTCCCCCATCATATGAAAATCACCGGCATAAAACTTTTTTCAATCATCATCTCAACGATTATCGTTATCATCGTTATCGTCGCACTCTTTCTGGTCGGCTCTCCGAAACAGGAACGCCTGAAACGATTCGATGAACAACGCCTCCAAAATCTGCAGGAGATTCGCTTCGTTGCCATTGATCAGTTCTATCAGGACAACCGGCGGCTCCCCGACGCTTTACAGGAAATGTACCGTACGAATCAAATGTCCGGCATCACTTTTTTGGATCCCGTGAGCAAGGAATCCTATGGGTATACGCGCATCAATGAAAATACGTATGAACTCTGCACCGTATTCGACATGCCGAGCGATTCGGAGATGATCAAATACGATCCGTTCTGGGAGCACGGCTCCGGTCCGACCTGCTTTACCATATCCGTCCAACTGCGCTCCGAACAAAACGTCCGCCCCTCCCCCGCGGTTCCGATGAAGGAATACTAGAATTCGATCCCCGAAATTGCTATCCTGTCGATAAGATTATGCAGACCAAAGCGCCCGCGCAGATGAAGGATGAGAGGCAGCCGTCCATCGCTCCCTGCTCCATTTTGCATGAAGAGATCCATCCCTCGCTCACATACTCGCTGGTTGCCATCGGGGCCTTTTTTGCCGGGATGGTTATCCTGGGCGCTATTTCCGTAAAAGCGGAAACGAACTCCTCCCCTGCCGCCCTCTCTCAATTGAACGAAATAAAGATCGATATCGGTGCGCTGAACCAGCGATTAGACGCCATTGAGGATCGTCTGGAAGAACAGACGATTTCGGAAAAAGAGCTCGTCACTGACTGTGAGGCGCTCGAAAGAGCCCTTCCGCTCACCGACGCCATCCGACGCGTCCCAAGCTCCATCGCGTGCTACGAGGCTCCCGGCATCGACATGCCGAATCAAAAATTTTTAAGCGTCACCGCTTTGTATCAGTATCTCCGTGCAGAAAATGAAACGAGAGAGATTACGGTACAAATTTTTGATTTTGGAAATGAGCGAAAAGCCGTGAATGACTTTCTCACAATGGGCGCATACCTTCCGGTCGATGATGATCGCGTGAAGCGCGAAGATACGTTCGTCAACGACTATATCGGCGTATTCACCTATGAGGGACTCCCGTCCGATGGCACGGAATATGAGCGCGGAGCGAACTGGTTCGTCATAGACAACCGATTCGGTATCCTCGTTCACGGAACGCCTGTCGGATTTACAGACCGTACGAAACTCGATGAAGTAACGGGAGCGGTAGACATGGAAGCGCTTGCGAATATACGGTAAAGAAGGACGCGAAACTGAAAAGTCCTTCTAAAGGATGCTCCCGGAAGCATCTTTTTCCTTTCAACTTTAAACCGTTGCGGTATACTGTTTAAACATGCAGGAATTTGTTATCTGGATCGGAACGCACATCGGCGCAGCGCTCGCCATCCTTTTTACGATCAACTTACTGCTCATCGCCGTGGTGATCTTATTTGAAAATCGCGAACCCGAACGATCGCTGAGCTGGCTCCTGGTCCTCTTTACGTTCCCGGTCATCGGATTCATCCTCTACATTTTTTTTGGCCATAACTGGCACCGAAAATCATATGAGGAACGGCGTCTCGCTCACTACACGATGGTTCAGTGGAGAAAGGATGCGAAACGGGATGCTTCAGCATACGAGCTAACCCCGCTCGAAGCGACTCTGCGCCGCTTTTCCACGAGTGCGACGGGTTTCCGCCTCACAACGGGCAATCACGTTCATATCCTCACGGATGCGCAAATTAAATACCCGCGGCTCATCGCCGCGATTAAAGGAGCGAAAAAGTCGATTGATTTCGAATACTACATCTACCGATACGACAAGATCGGACGCGAAATCATCGACATTTTGAAAATGAAAGCGAAGGAAGGCGTTCGGGTTCGTTTTTTGGCCGATGGGTACGGGAGTATCGGACTTGGAAGGAAAGCGTTCTCGGAAATGCGCGAAGCCGGAATCAAGGCGCACTACTTTGCCCCGCTCATTACGCTTTTCTACTTCTTCAAAGCGAACTATCGCGATCACCGAAAAATCGTCATCATCGATAACGAGGTCGCATTCACCGGAGGAATTAACATCGGCGATGAGTACCTCGGATCTTCCAAGCGAGGCAACTGGCGCGACACGTCCATTGAGCTCCGTGGTCCATGCGTAAGACAGTTCATCGAGCTCTTCGAGGAAGCATGGGGCAGAACGACCGGGAACGGGAGTACAAAATCCCCTCCCGAACCGAAAGAATTTACGCACGGTGAAATAGTCAACGTCGTTCCCAGCGGGCCGGACACGAACTGGTTCGCCGTCCTTCAGCTCTACCTCGCCATGATCAACCAAGCGAGCGTCAGCCTGAAAATTCAAACCCCTTACTTCATCCCGGATCAGAGCATCGGCGCCGCGCTCGTTAACGCGGCGCTCCGGGGCGTAGATGTACAGATCATGGTTCCGCGCTACCCGGACAACCAGCTCTTGCGCCACG
Source organism: uncultured Gammaproteobacteria bacterium (assembly GCA_964392485.1). Taxonomy (GTDB): domain Bacteria; phylum Patescibacteriota; class Patescibacteriia; order 2-12-FULL-60-25; family 2-12-FULL-60-25; genus 2-12-FULL-60-25. Next base: position 7,862 of record CAYMPS010000050.1, read on the forward strand.
TTGCCACCACGTACTTCGGAGATATCCTCAAAGCGGGCGGACGCGTCTTTGAGTACCCGGTGGGATTCATCCATCAAAAAGTCATCATCACGGACGATGCCGTGGCAACGACCGGAACCTGCAACATCGACGTTCGAAGTTTCAGATTGGACTTCGAAGTGAACGTGCTCTTGTCCGACTCCAAAACCGTCGGCCACCTGCTGGATGACTGGGAAAACGATTTGCGTATCTGCGAAGAGCTCGAGTATGCCGCTTTCATCGCGCGTCCGTATTCTCGACGTGTTAAAGAATCCCTGCTTCGGTTGATCGCGCCGCTCTTGTAGCGTATAGATCTCATGCAACACCTGTGACGCTGAACGAAGATTCTATAATCTAACGGAAAATCGTGCTATCCTGTATGCACGTTCTATTTTAAATTGACCCTATGAAGAAAAAAACATATGCATGGGTCGTATCCGCCGACATGGGCTACGGTCATGACCGCGCGGCGCACGCGCTGG
>CAYMPS010000051.1:0-8309 GCA_964392485.1 uncultured Gammaproteobacteria bacterium
AAAGAAAAGCGGATCTTCGACAGATCAGCAAAGCATTGGAACTCTATTTTGATGACAATGGCGTGTATCCTCCAACGGGGTGCGGATACAACTGCAATGGCTACTATTTGAGCTATAATGCAAACTGGGCAACGTTCGCAGCCTATCTGGCACCGTATTTGAATCTTCCAACGGATCCGACAAACGACGCTTGCGCACCATGGGGAGGCTGTCATTCTTATACCTATGGCAACGTATCTGATGGTACGCACGCTACGTTTCCAAACCAATATGATTTAACGACGAACCTCGAATCGACAAGTGATCCGGATCGTTGTGCCGTCAAACATTACGTTTATTTCTTCGACCAGCGTCAGTGGTGTGGAAGCTACAGCGGACAGATTTTCGAAGCATCGCCCAAATAGCCTCCTTGTAATTTGGAGCATGAGCATAAAGGGATGATCAATCCTTTTATTTTTAATCTTTACATTTACCATTTGACTATACCCGGCATAGCGTCCAAACTAACAATCCAATACGTATGCCGATTTCAAGGATACACAGGCCGCGGCGGTTCAAGGATGTGACCGGCCAGGAGCATATAACCGAGACTTTGAGAAAAGAGGTTGCTTCGGGTGTTCTGGGGCATGCGTTCCTGTTTTCCGGCCCTCGAGGCATCGGAAAAACCACGAGCGCGCGCATCTTCGCAAAGGCGCTTTTGAATGAAAAGACGGATGACGGAGAACCGCCGGTTGAGAGCGGCGCGTCAAAAGAAATCGAGGAGGGGAAGTGCATCGACCTCATTGAAATTGACGCCGCATCATACACGGGAGTCGACAATATTCGCGAAGCGATTATCGAACACGTCCGTTTCGCCCCTGCCCGATGGAAGAGGAAGGTCTACATTATCGATGAATGCCACATGCTTTCCGCGAGCGCGTGGAATGCTATGTTGAAAACATTGGAAGAGCCGCCCGCTTACGCGTTCTTTATCCTCGCGACGACGGAATTGCACAAAGTTCCGGAGACGATCAAATCACGCTGCCAACGATTCGAATTCAAGCGCGTTGATCAGAAGCCGCTCGCAGAGCGAATAAGGATGATTGCGAAAGCGGAAAAAATGAGCATCGACGATGACGTTGTCGACATGATCGTTCACGCGAGCGAAGGGTGCGTACGTGATGCGGAAAGTCTTTTGGACCAGCTGTCTTCCCTTGGTACGGGAACGATCACGTCGGAAATCGCAACACTCCTTCTGCCAAAATCGAGAATACCGCAAGCGGTCGAGCTCCTTAAGAAGTGCCATGAACGCGACGTTCCATCCTCCCTCGCGGAGATGAAAGGGCTTATCGATCAGGGGGTCCCTCCCGCGAACATCCTGGAAGACCTCCTCGCGATCGTACGTTCACTCATTACATCCGAGGATGCGGCGGAGCGTAAGCGGCTATCGGAAGGCGACGACGGCGAGCGCGCGATCGCATCCATACTGGGATGGTTTGAGAAAGGAGAACTTAGCGACATTGCCCTCATGCTCATTGAGCGAAGGAGGGATTTAAAAACCGGTACGGATCCGCTATTCATTCTCGAACTCATCGTCCTTGCGATTTCCGCCGGGCTGCTTCCCCATGCGAACGGATCACCGCTTTCTGTCGAACAAAAGAGAGAATCGGAACAACCAAAAAAAGCTGATGCAAAAACAAATGAGTATGAATGGGGAACAGGGGATGGGAAGAACGAGATTGAAAACGGAGGGAGATTGGAAGCCGGAATTGTGAATAGGGATGATGGCAAGGAGGCGGAAGTGAAAGTGAGAGAGGAAGAGGAGGAGAAAACGGATGTTCAATCTGCCGGTCAAAAGTCACAGGAGCTGGATCTCCATGAAGTTCGAAAACATTGGAATCAAATCATTTCGGAAGTGGAAAAAGAGAATAGGTCCATTCCGTTCATCCTCAAAATCTGCAGGCCGGAATCAATCAACGGAAGCGTACTGTTTCTCAAATTCGAATACTCCTTTCACCGGGAGAAACTTATCGAGGAATTGAAGACGAAACGCATCGTGGAGCAGGCAATCCGCAATGTCATGAATTGCGGCGATATTATCATCGACGGAATCATGGGGGGCGATATTAAAAACGGAGACAGCCTTTCATCGGCTCCGAAGGATATCGTCACGAAAGTTCTGAATACGTTCGGAGGGCAGGTGGTCGAATAGACTAGATATCCAAAATGGACTTCGGGTCTTTTTTATTCCTGATGATTGAAAAAATCCTGTTGAACAGCGTGAGTTCATTTTTCAGTTTCCCGATCTTCTTTGCCATCGGAAGGATGGAGATCGAACCTTCCGATTCAAAGAAGACTTCTCCGTTCAACGCAAGCTTCTTCCCGTACTCATGATTTTTTGAGTGTTTGCTGAATCCTGTTGCAACGAGGTCTCCGATACCTGCATACGTGCATACCGTTTCCTTCTTCCCTCCGAGTTTTACGATGATGCGCATCATTTCATCAAGCGTCGTTTGCACGAACAACCCGCGGTAATTATCTCCGGGATGGAGCGCTTGAGCCATGCTGAATCCGATGGCGTATATATTTTTCAAAATGCCGCATATCGCTACACCGCGCATATCCGCGCTCGGGTAAACGTGCAATGCCGTGCCTGCAAAAAGTTCGACGATAGCTTCTCTGCTTTTTTTACTATCCGATGCCACGACGGCGGCTCCGGCCTTGCCAATGACAATTTCTTCCGCGAGCATCGGTCCGCTCAAGAGCACCGTTGGCTGTTGCTTTGAAAAAGCCTTATCAATAATGACATCAACCGTATCGCACGTCTTTCGTTCGAGCCCTTTGGAAAGGGAAACGACAATGGTATTTTTCCGCAAATACTTCTTCAAATCCTTTCCCGCTGAACGAATCGTCCACGAAGGAATGCAGAGGAAAAGGACATCCGCTTTCGGAACGATGTGACGGAGGGGCTTTCGCGTCGGACACGCATGAATATCAATGTCCCAGCATTCAAGATTCACTTTCCGTTTTTTCTTTAATAGGAGATATTTTACAGCTTGCCCGATTTCCCCTTGTCCGATAATGACGACGTTTTTTATCATATGATTGGGGTCATTCTACCGCAAAGTATTTCATATGAACAATGGAAAAGGAAAGACGGGCAGAACGCCCGTCTTTTTATTTCTTTCGAATATCGAAGCCGTAAAATCTAATTCGGCGTTTCCATCGGAGGCTGTTCCTGAGGCTTTTCATCTTCCTTCGGCTCCTCCTTCACCTGTTCAACAGGATGGGATTCCGTCTCCTGAACAGGAGGTTCCTGTTGAGGCTTTTCCGTTGGTTTGCTCATTTCCGGCTTCTTTTCCGCATCGCCCATAACGAGCTTCAAGATAGGCATTCCGACGACCCAGACGACGACGGCCGCGATAATGCCAACAGTTGTTGAGTAAACTTCCGTAAACACGCCGATGAGCAAGGCAATGATGCCTACGCCGATTACCACATATAAAAGGTTCTTTTGCGGGCTTTTGTCCATAAAATAGAAATGTGAAGAGTTATTTACATCATGTTAGCAGACATTGATCCATATGCAAGGAATAACGGCATAACACCAATGTTTATGTCGGTATTATCCCTTTTTAGCTTAGGCACGTCGTTCAATGAACGACGAAACGGTGCGGAGCGTTCCTTCGTCGCAGATTTCTCAAAACAGGCTTCTCGTCCCTGCGCCTTTAACACAATATTCTTAAAACAAAAACATTGAGGTTCACTCAATGTTTCTGTTTGGCTCGGGGGCAGGGATTCGAACCCCGGTTACTTGGGCCAGAACCAAGCGTCCTACCACTAGACGACCCCCGAATGATTTACTTTTTTAAAATACAATCCAGTTTTTTCCTGCCCTGTCCAGTTTTCAAGAAACGTTCTCTTTTTATTGCTTCTGAACGCGTCTTGAATGCTTCACAGTATAGGAGATACCAAGGTCTTCTTCCTGATGTATAGCGACACTTGCCATGATTATGTTCTTTCAGTCTAACATCAATATCCTGACATGAACCAACATACCTCGTTTGATGAGTGATGCTTTTTATCACGTATATATAGAACATGTTAATGGCATGCGGGGATTCCCCGCCAAAGGCGGGTGCGCCTTCGGCGCAGAACCCCGGTTACTTGGGCCACCTGCCCGCCTATGGCGGGGAACCAAGCGTCCTACCACTAGACGACCCCCGAATGATTTACTTTTTTAAAATACAATCCAGTTTTTTCCTGCCCTGTCCAGTTTTCAAGAAACGTTCTCTTTTTATTGCTTCTGAACGCGTCTTGAATGCTTCACAGTATAGGAGATACCAAGGTCTTCTTCCTGATGTATAGCGACACTTGCCATGATTATGTTCTTTCAGTCTAACATCAATATCCTGACATGAACCAACATACCTCGTTTGATGAGTGATGCTTTTTATCACGTATATATAGAACATGTTAATGGCATGCGGGGATTCCCCGCCAAAGGCGGGTGCGCCTTCGGCGCAGAACCCCGGTTACTTGGGCCACCTGCCCGCCTATGGCGGGGAACCAAGCGTCCTACCACTAGACGACCCCCGAATGGAATTCGTGAAGTCGTACCGTCACATGATCCTTTCCGTGAGGATTCCACGACCGTAAGACTTCACGACTTTTTTTGCGGGGCGAATCATACACAAGGAAGCACGTTATGTCAATGACGCGAATGCGCTATACTTTGGATACATGATATCCCGATCCTTGCGGTACGATGCCGCGAACATGAGAGAGGATCGCGTCGGTAAGTACGGCGTGAAAGATTCTGAGTGGAAAGAGATGTTGCCAAGGCTCCGGTCGGCAAAAAGCGCCCTTCAAAAATTATCAAGGAAGAACGAGCAGGGCTTTCTGAACCTCCCGTTTGAACGCGCTCTTCATCAGGAATCGATAAAAACATCCGAACGCGTCACGAGGCTGTTTACGGACATGGTCGTGCTCGGCATCGGAGGTTCAGATCTTGGAGCGAGAGCGCTCAATCAAGCATTGCCTGAATCCCAAAAAAAGAAGGGGGCATTGAAACTTCATTTTGCAGGATCGAGCACGGACCCGGATGAACTGTCTTCGCTCCTCGCATCCCTCAATCTTAAAAAGACGTGCGTAAACGTTATCAGCAAGTCGGGCGGAACGCTGGAAACGATGAGCTCCTTTTTGGTATTCAGAGATCTGCTGCAAAAACGCGTCGGTAAAAAGAAATTCAACCGACACATCGTCGCAACGACGGATCCGGAATCCGGCGTACTTCGGGAACTGGCGAAGAAGGAGGCGTACGCAACGCTTCCCATCCCCACGAACGTCGGCGGTCGTTGGTCCGTGCTGTCTCCGGTTGGAATTTTCCCCGCAGCCGTATCGGGGGTCGATACGGATATGCTCCTCGCTTCCGCAAGACGCTGCGTCGATCGGTTCCATGAACTGACCGTCGGAGAATGCGACTGCACTCAGTATGCCGGACTGCACGCGATCGGAATGGGGAAACGAAAACAGAACATTCATGTGCTCATGCCCTACGCGAAGAGGCTTTCCGAATTTGCGAAATGGGTGAGGCAGCTCACGGCGGAGAGTCTTGGGAAAAAAACGAACCGCAAAGGGAAGACGGTGTTTACGGGGCCAACACCCGTTGCATCCATCGGACCGGAGGATCAGCATTCGCAGCTCCAGCTCTATAGCGAAGGGCCGTTCGATAAATTGATAACGTTCATTAACGTAAAAAATTTTTCTTCCGACATTCGAACGCCCGTATCCGGAAATTTGGATCCGGGAATGAAGCGTTTTGAAAACAAATCGTTCTCAAAGCTCATTCACATCGAACAAAAGGCGACTGCAGATTCGTTAAAACAGTTGAACCGGCCGAATGGCACCATTGAGATATCGTCGATTGATGAGAGATCCCTGGGAGAGCTGTTCATGTTTTTTGAGATCGCTATCGCGCTCATGGGTGAACTATTAGACGTAAACGCGTATAATCAACCCGGAGTGGAACTCTCCAAGAAACTTATGGAGAAATCACTTTCATGAATTATTACCGAGAGGGGATATGGCTGTAAAACGCTTACCGCAAAAAAAGGCAAAGAATGATGAATTTATCATGGATATCCTTCCCGCAAAAAAAAGGAAGAAGGTTTTTTATAAGAAGAAGAGAACGTACATCATCCTTTTCGCGGTCCTGCTTGCGATCGGTCTGTATTTTTGGAGCAATTCAAACGGGAAATCGGAACAGTACGAGCTGTTCAAAGTGGAGCGCATTGATTTGAAGCGGACCGTTGAAGTTACCGGTGAAATAAAGCCCGCATCACGTTTGGATTTGGCCTTTGAACGAGGAGGAACGGTTAAGACGATACACGTCAGCGTCGGCGACGAAGTGGAGGAAGGGGACATCCTTGCGGAATTGGATGATGAGGATGTTCAATTTTCATATAGATCGGCGCGGGCCGCGCTCTCAGCGGCGCAAGCACGTCTGGATCTGGAAATAGCGGGAGAGAAGACACAGACGATTCAGAAAGCGGAAGCCGCCGTAGAACAGGCGAAGGCGGATCTCGCAAAGGTGGAATCCGATTTGGTGAATACGAGGCTCACAACGAAAGACGATATTCGCACGGCGGAGATCGCCGTTCAAACGGCGTTGAATAATCTCAATAACCAAACAGATCAATTGGAACAGGATGTTGATGATGCATATGATGACGCGATCGTCGTTATGACGAATGCGCTCGGACCGCTAAACTCCGCGCTTACGGAAGGTGATCGCATTATCGGTGTGGATGATACGGCCACGAACGTTTCGTATAAGACATTGCTTGGAATTTCGAGTTCGGGGTCCATGACGAAAGCGAAGAGCTCTTACGATGCCGCGAAGCCGATTGCGATAAGCGCGGATGTGCTCGTCCGCGGGCTCTCATCCTCGTCTTCCGACGACAGCGTGGAAGCGGCTGCGGACGAACTCTTGAGAGCGCTGTCCCTCGTGCAAAATTATCTCACGGACGTTCAGAGCGTCCTTTCCGGCACAGTGACGGGCTCATCGCTTTCGGCAACGGATTTGGCAACGATGAAGACGAAGATCGCTTCCGAACGAAGTACGCTCTCTACGCAGTATACGAATGTACAGAATGCCATTCAGTCGATCACGACCTCTAAACTGGATCGGGTGAATACGTCGCAATCGCTTGAGGATGCCTATGAGACGGCGCAGTTGAATTTGAATATCGCAAAGACGAACGCGGAGACGTCCATTCGAACCGCGGAAACGAACGTGACGGTAAAGGAGGCCAATCTCCGATCATACGAAGCGGATCTTGATTTGAAGCGCTCTCCGCCGAGAAATGTGGACATGGAACCGCTTCGAGCGGCCGTATCGGAAGCGCGCATCAAACTCGACCAGGCGGAAGCGGATTTAAAAAAGATTCAGATCAGGGCGCCGATCAACGGAACGATTTCGGATATCCTGCCCGAACTCGGAGAACAGGTGTCCATGAACGAGCCTTCCGTATCCATGATCAGCGGAACAATGTTTGATATTGAGTCGCTCATTCCGGAGTCGGACGTCGCGCTCGTTAAAGTCGGCCAGGAAACGACGATTACTCTGGATGCGTATGGTGACGATATGGTTTTCAATGGTCTCGTGATCTCCGAAGAACCGGATCAAACGGTTATTCAGGACGCCGTTTACTACAGGTCGCGAAGCAGCATTGACATCGGCGATCGGGAACTGAAGCCCGGCATGACGGCGAATATAACCATTCTTACCTCAAAAGCGGATAATGTCCTCGTTATTCCGACGCGTGCCATTCGAACGGATGAAGAAACGGGTGAAAAAACCGTACGCGTAAAAAATAACGGAACGATCAACGAAACCGTTATCAAGGTTGGATTGAGAGGGGATGAAGGCAGGATCGCCGTCCTGCAGGGACTTGAAGAGGGCGATACGATTATCGTCGCGGAACGGAACTAACAGACGAAATCGAACATGCAAAATATCATTGAGGTGAGTAATCTCAAAAAGGAGTTCGTTAACGAGGAAGTCGTTACGAAAGTACTTCATGGAATTACGTTTTCCATTCCGAGAGGCCAGTTCGTTTCTATCATGGGACCGTCCGGAAGCGGGAAATCGACGCTCATGCATATTTTGGGCTTCCTCGATGTCCTCACGAGCGGTTCGTATCATTTCAGCGGTCAAGACGTTTCTACGCTGACGGATGATGAACTCGCATACATGAGAGGCGTGCACATCGGATTCATCTTTCAGACGTTCAACCTCCTCCCGAGGACGAGCATCTATGAGAACG
>CAYMPS010000052.1:0-8226 GCA_964392485.1 uncultured Gammaproteobacteria bacterium
TTCCCGAGCAGATAGCTTCATCTAAACACAAACCGCCAGGATAACGTTCCCGAGCAGATAGCTTCATCATAAACACAAACCGCCAGGATAACGTTCCCGAGCAGATAGCTTCATCTAAACACAAACCGCCAGGATAACGTTCCCGAGCGGAGACGCCCCTCTTACCCGTTTCCGCTGAGCGTACATGGCGGCGGAGCGAGGGATCTCGTATGGCAAGGAGATACACATTTTAAAAACCGACAGGCATCCCATCTTCTTCCTAATGTCTTCCTATCTCCTGTTTCTCCTTGCCATACGAGATCCCTCGCTTTGTCGCCGGAATCGTTTTTAGATAAAAAAGCTTCCCGAGGCGACTCCGCTCGGGAACGATACTAAGCTTCTTCGCTCCCGCTATTCAATCTTTAATTTTTCAATCTCCCCCTCACCTCCCTGTGATACTTCACAGCGAACCGATGCGCTTCATCGCGGACCTGAACGAGGAGATTTGAATACTGCTCGCACAATCGACACAGATCCCGGTGCTTCGGATCACAAACGAGCTCCACCTTCTTCCTGCTTGGTCCTTTGGCAATGCCGATGACCGGAATGCCGTATCCGAGCTCGCGGACCACGTGATTCGCGATATTCACCTGCCCCCTCCCCCCGTCGATCAGAATGAGATCCGGATGCTTCCATGTGTTCCTGAAGCGCCGCATCAGCGCTTCTTTCAGTGCGGCGATATCGTCAGCACCGGATACCGATCTGATGCGAAACTTCCTATATTCCGACTTCGCGGGCGCGCCCTGCTCAAACACGACCATGGATGCGACCGTGGACGTACCGGAGATATTCGACACGTCATACCCCTCAATGCGTCCGAAGAGGTTCACGCTCCCCTCTCCGACCTTAATTTTATCCACATCTCCATCTTCACGCTTCAACACCGCAACGTCCTGGATATGTTCGAGGAAATAGATTTTGTTCCGGTACGCGGCCGCTTCCTCGAACCGCTTTTCTTTCGATGCCTTCTTCATCTCCCGTCCGTACGACTTCAACAGCCCGTCTTTCTTCCCTTCGAAGAATTTAATGAGGTCGCGGATCGTCTTCTGATACGCCTTTTTGTTAGCCGCGCCGATGCACACGCCCGGACATTGCTTGAGATGATAATAGAAACATGGGCGCTTCATACCCGGCGTGCACGTGGACCATGCAAACACTTTACGCACGAGATCGAGTGCGGCGCGGAGCGACTTCGGATTCGTGTACGGCCCGAACACGGCTTTGTATTTTTTTGAAGCATCAGATCCCAACTCATGCCCGCGAACAAGAAGCGGCTTCGGGAATTCGTCCTTTGTGATCACAAGATACAGGAAGCTCTTATTGTCCTTCTCACGCACGTTATACGGCGGCCAGTAGTGTTTGATAAGGTTCGCTTCCAGGATCAGGGCTTCGAGCGCGGTCGGACGTTCGATGTAGTCAATCTTCCGGATCTGACGAACCATATCCTCGATCCGTGCGTCATGCGCTTTCTGGAAGTACGAAGTCACACGCCGTTTCAAAGACGTTGCTTTTCCGACATACATGACCTTCCCTGCCGCGTCTTTCATAAGATAGACGCCCGGCGCGTCCGGAAGCTTGTTGCTCTTAATTTTTACGTTCTTGGGGATCATGACGATAGTATGCAAGAAACCTTGACAAAATGGAAATTTCCGATATATTTCATACAAACCAAAGGAGGATACCGTGAACAAAACGCAGCTCTTTCAAGAAATTGACCGAATCCTGGCTATCAATGCAACCTGTCCGCTCCTTGCCTTCACCATCAAGGCTTTCAAGTGGAGCCGGTCCGGCAATCCGGATTACAGCGCGCGCGTAGAAGTGACCTTCAAGTTCAATGGAACATACAACAAACTCCATTGCACATACAATAACGAGAGCGTGAAGATCATCTATCTGTTCGGCCAAGACAATACATGCTCCTTCAAGGTATTCGAGCAGACGAACGAGGTCATCGTAGATGAGGGCATCAAGAGCCTCATCGAGGCCTCGGATGTGAGCGACCGGGCACGCTACCCGAAGACATGGGAGGACGGCCTCACAAGCATACTCGAACTCATCGACCTGTACCGGCAGGTCGTCCAGCAGGCCTGCCGATCCCTCGACGGCCCGCTCAACGACGCGTACCAACAACTCAACGTCTGATCAATATCTGATCGCAAACGCCCCGCACTCACTCGAGTACGGGGCGTTAGACGTTTATTTCCGTAGCACCTTCCTCAAATACTCCCCGGTATAACTCCCTTTGGCTTCTGCGATATCTTCCGGAGTCCCTTGGGCGACGATCTTCCCGCCTTCGTCCCCGCCTTCGGGTCCGAGGTCGATGATCCAGTCCGCGTTCTTGATGACATCGAGGTTGTGCTCGATGACGACCACCGTGTTCCCGCGATTCACGAGGCGATGGAGAACTTCGAGGAACTTCTTGATATCTTCGAAATGCAATCCCGTTGTCGGCTCATCGAACAGGTAGAACGTCTTGCCCGTATCCCTGCGCGCGAGCTCCGCGGATAGTTTGATGCGCTGCGCTTCCCCGCCGGAGAGGGTCGTCGCGGCTTGACCGAGCTTGATGTACCCCAATCCGACATCGAGGAGAATCGTCGTTCGATCATGAATCGGCAGGACATCTTTGAAGAACGCGTTCGCTTCTTCGATCGTCATCTCTAAGATGTCGTTGATATTCTTGCCGCGATACTTCACTTCCAGCGTTTCGCGGCTGAAGCGGCGTCCCTTGCATGCGTCGCACGTCACGTAGACCGTTGGGAGGAAGTGCATCTCGATGGCAATCTGCCCGTTCCCTTCGCAGTGCTCGCACCGGCCGCCTCCGCGCTCCGTCGGGACGTTAAAGCTGAACCGCCCTTTTTTGTATCCGCGAACGCGCGCTTCCGACGTATGCGTAAACAATTCGCGGACGTGCGTCCAGATCCCCGTGTACGTGGCCGGATTCGATCGAGGCGTGCGTCCGATGGGAGACTGGTCCACATCGATGATCTTATCGATCCATCCCGATCCGACGATCTTCTTGTACGCACCCGGCTCAACGGTAGAACCGTGAAGCTCTCTCGCCAGCGCGCGATAGATCACGTCGATCATGAGCGTGGACTTCCCGGAACCGGACACGCCCGTGACGCACGTGAAGCGCTTGAGCGGAATCTTCACGTTGATGTTTTTGATGTTGTTCTCGCGAACGCCGTGAACTTCCAAAAATGATTTCGCTTCGGATCTCCGCTTCTTCGGGTACGGGATCTTCTTATCCCCGCGCAAATACGCGCACGTTGAGCTCTCTTTATCCTCAAGAACCTTCGGCATCTCGCCGGCGGCGACGATCTCCCCGCCGTGCACGCCCGCGCCCGGCCCGATATCGACGAGGTAGTCCGCGGCGGAAATCGTGTCTTCGTCGTGCTCCACCACGATGATCGTGTTCCCGAGATCGCGAAGCTGTTCGAGCGTTTCCACGAGGCGCGCGTTGTCGCGCTGGTGCAAACCGATCGTCGGCTCGTCCAGAATGTAGAGCGTACCCACGAGTCGGGACCCGATCTGCGATGCCAGGCGGATGCGCTGCGCCTCTCCCCCGCTCATGGATCCCGCCCGACGATCCAACGTGAGGTAATGCAGACCAACGTCGACGAGAAAAGATAAGCGAGCAAGAATTTCCCGTAAGATCGGCTCCGCGATCTTTTGCTGCGTTTCATCCAATGTAAGCGTGCCGAGAAATTCATACGCGCCGCTGATGTTCATGGCCGTGACGTCCACGATGTTCTTCTTGTTCAGAAAGACGTGGAGCGCTTCCGGGCGCAAGCGCGCGCCCTTGCACGCGTCGCACGGTTCTTCGGAAAAAATATCCTCCGTGCCCAACCCGTTGCACTCCGGACACGCGCCGTACGGCGAGTTGAACGAGAAGAGCCGCGGTTCGATTTCCGGGAACGTAAAGCCGTCCTCCGGACAGGAAAATCGCGTACTCATGAGCATTTCCGATCCGTCGTCCAAAACAGCCATGACGGAATCGTTCCCGCGTTCGAGCGCCATTTCCGCCGCTTCCGTCAAGCGCGTCTGCAATCCCTTGTTGTTCTCAATGGGCCAACCCAGCGGCACGCGATCCACCACGAGCTCAATCGTATGCTGTTGGTACCGTTTAAGCGGAATGCGATCGCGGAGCGAAACGATCTTCCCGTCCACGCGCGCCTCCAGGTACCCGTCATGGTAAAAATCCTGGAGCAATTGGTGGTACTCTCCTTTCCTCCCGCGCACGGAAGGCGCGAGCACGAGGATCTCGTTTCGATTCTGCCCTTTCCGTTTTTTGATCTCCTTCGGATCCGCATGCAATTCAATGGTCCGTTTTAAAATCGCATCAACGATTTGATCGATCGTCATCTTACGGACCGGCTTGCCGGAAATCGGCGAAAACGGAAGTCCGATGCGCGCGTAGAGAACGCGGAGGTAGTCGTAGATCTCCGTGATCGTTGCGACGGTGGATCGCGGATTATGCGAATGCGCTTTCTGATCGATCGAAATGGCGGGCGACAATCCTTCGATTTCATCCACGTCCGGCTTGTCCATTTGCCCGAGGAACTGCCGAGCGTACGCGGAGAGGGATTCGACGTAGCGACGCTGGCCTTCGGCGAAGATCGTATCGAACGCCAAACTCGACTTCCCGCTGCCGGAGAGGCCTGTGAATACGATGAGTTTGTTCCGCGGCAAGTCGAGCGAGATGTTTTTGAGATTATGTTCGCGCGCCCCGCGGATGGTGATTTTGTCTTGCATGATGTCATTGACGAATTGACGGATTCCTTACACTGAAAGAAAGGAGCGGAATAATGCGTATTAATGATAATGGCGTAAACACAAATTCCCCGCCGGAACGGATTGCCGACTCAGTATAGGACGGGTGATGCGGGTGTACAAGTGTACGAAGGACGTCGCTCGCGAGCGACGTATCAAGTGTACGATTAGATAGAGATAAACGACCAACGAAAAACGATGATCAACCAACAACCAATGACCTCCAAACAATCTAGATCATATCACCCTGACCGCCCAATACCTTCCACCTTGACAAATTCCCTAGATTATTCCCGCCTCACCGCGTACTATTTGATAACCATTCTTATTATTACAGTCAAAAACGACGTATGAATATTCTTTCAAACGACCCACAAGACAACATCGCAGGACTTTCGGGAAGCCCGAAAACCATGTTCATCTTGGGACTTTCCGTCGGTATCGGCGGGATGGCCGTGCTCGCACTTATCTTCGCCATGACCATGTTCATGCAAGGGACGGGCGTCATCGCATCCGGGGGAGATAAAACGGGTACGCAAGTCGCCGCGGCGGATCCGACGGCGGATCCAACCGCGGATCCGACGGCTGACGCCGCTCCGACCGCAGGTCCAGTTCCCGAAGTAACGGAAGCGGATCACGTGCGCGGCAGCGCAAACGCCGCAGTCACCCTCATCGAATACTCGGACTTCGAGTGTCCGTACTGCAGCAACCACCTGGAAACGATCGAACAGCTCCTCGCGGATTACCCGAATGATGTACGCTTCGTCTACCGGCACTTCCCGCTCTCATTCCATGAATTCGCCGGCTTGGCGGCCGAAGCATCAGAGTGCGCGTCAAACCAAGGAAAATTCTGGGAAATGCATGACGGGCTCTTCGCGCTTGCTGCGAACACGGGTCTGAGCGAAGAAGGCATCAACAGTCTTGCGAGCGACATCGGACTCGATACGAACGCATTCGCATCCTGTCTGGAAAACGGAGACGGGTATAATGTGGTCGCGAACGACTACCAAAGCGGTATCTCCGCCGGCGTGAGCGGCACACCGGGGACGTTCGTGAACGGCCAGCTCGTGGAAGGCGCGGTTCCGTATGAAACGTTCAAGCAGATCGTGGAATCCGAAGGGGCGCAGAGCTAAAAAGGAGAGATGAGATAAGAGATGAGCGAATAGAGATTAGAATTTAGAGATAAGAATAGGGAGACTGAATCTCCCTATTCTTTTATGTAAAATTTAAAAATGCTTCTGATATTCATTGCCGCGCTACGGCTTCAGATGCGGTTTTACCCGCTGCCTGCTTGTACGTTATGCCTTTCTCTGCCAGCGCATCCCGCATGTTCGGACCGATATCCCCGGAGATAAATCTCGTCACGCCTCTTTCGGCCAGCAAGTGCGCGACAGAGAAAGCGGCCCCGCCTCCACCGATGACGAACGGGTTTTGAATAGCCTCCTTCGATTTCCCTTCTTCAAACAAAAGATAGTAAGGCGCTCTCGCGCCCATATCGCTCACCGGAGAATCAACGGCGCTCCCTTCTGCGGCTACGGCAGTAATCATATATTTATCACTTCACAATGGCATTAAGAGTCATTCCTTGAACGATTGAAATAGCGATCATGACGATCATGAGCAAAACTACGAATTGAATCCCAAAATAATAAACAGCAACAGGCAAAAGCGGCAATTTAATCGCCCAATTATACAGAAAACAGGCCGTGAGTCCATCCGATAAACCTTTCTTACGCAGATCGGCCACAAGCGGATACCACATATACGCGGGTCCGGTCGCCAACACGCCGCCGATAATCGCATATAACCACTTCCGTGCCCCCTTCCGTTCAAGATGCTTCATGATAAATGCCGAGCTAATATAGTAATTCGACAAAACCATAAGCGCGAACACAAATGCAAAAACCGGAAGCATCTTCAACAGAATCTCTATAAATAATCCAAACGCCGCCGTAGACCTGTCTGAAACAAAAATAAAAAGTCCGATGTAAAACAGGACGACCGTAATCAAATAGTACCATGATGCCGATATCCGCCGCGGAGAAAATTTATTATGCATATGATAAAACGCGCATAAGCGCCATGATAATCATCGCAACCGCGATTGATGCGATGAATGCAAGCCCATTTCGATACAAGGCGAATCGCTTCCCCAAAATCGCTATCTCCGCCGGCAACTGAACGAGTCCGACCGTCACCCATGCCACCAGAAATGCAGTCACGGCCGTGATGCTCACGCCCCGTTCCAGCAATTCGCCGCCGATGATGTAGCTTACAATCGGATTCCCGGCAGAAACGCTCCCAAGCAGACTTCCGATAACGGAATTCACGTACTCGTTCCCCCGAAACAGCGATGCGTACCACGAAACCGGAATCGAAGTGACAACCAGACTAACGAGCAAAATTGTTCCCAGCAAAACCGGAAACATGCCCGCGAACGCCTTGGCGGACATCCGGAAAGCCGGGGCAAATTTAGAATCATTACCCATAAATAAAGTATACGCTTTCCCTAAACATTTTGAAACGTACTGTTTTTACTCACATAACGATTTCGTACTGTTACTCCCTCGTAAAAACACGCCTAAAATCTAACACCTGCTCAAATCCTTTTTCTAATTGCATCCTCCGGAACCCGGACACAGCGTCGCGCAATTCGGATCATTACTCTGAATCCCACCCCCCTTACAATAGTGCGACGCGTCATTAATGGGATCAACATTTAGCGCCTTTAAATCTCGGAGGTGATAAACAATCTCCGTATAAAACGCTACCAACATCCGCCCGGACATTTTGTCGCGCAGTCGGGATCCGTATCTTGAATACCGCCTCTCACAACATACCACCCTCCCCCGCTTTCCAAAATTGTACGGACCCAAAATCCCCATTTCACACCGCCCCCCTGCTCGCAATGCGGCTCATAGTTGTAATAGTGCGACGCGTCATTAATGGGATCCACCGGAAGATTGATAAATTCACTGATGTTATGCCCCAGATGATCATGCGCAAGCCCGCTGCCCGTGTACCACGTCTCTCCACTGTCGATGGTACAGCTTGAATCCGTATTGCTCACATCGGGATTACATCCTTCGGGGGGATAGGATCCGGTCGCATCAAAAAACAGCTCCGCGGCTTTGGCGATCTGCGCCAAATCGGCTTTTCGCCGCGCATCCCGCGCTTTCTTTTGCGCGCCGGAAAAGGAAACAACGGCCATGGTCGCCAAGAGCCCGATGATGGCGATGACCACCAGGAGCTCAATGAGGGTAAAGCCTTGCGTTTCTTTCATTATTCAGAGTATAGCAAACAAGTGATTATCGTTCACCACATGATCAATCACGCTGCCGCGACCGTACATTTGAACGATCAGTGATCAATAATCTAGAACGTCATGCCGGATAGATCTGAAATCTGCGAAAT
>CAYMPS010000053.1:0-8218 GCA_964392485.1 uncultured Gammaproteobacteria bacterium
GATCTTATCAAAGACCTCGGAGACACTGCTGCACATGACCGTACATATATCACACCCAAAGAGGATATAGAGGATAACAAAAGGGCTATAAGAAAAATCATTAATGAATTACTTATCCTAGCCAAGATAAAAAATTAATTACGTTTTTAGTAATTGATAATTCTTTCACATCCTCCTCCCGTCATACCCCCAATGTAACAATGCCTGTCTCTGCCTTCTCCGACAAGAAAGGTCGTTTTTGCGGCAGTTCTTTTTGACCTGGGCCACATGGCGGCGCATGGCGCGCCAGCGTTTGATTTGGCGTTCGTCTTCCCCGGGCAAACGGCGGCCCATGTAGTAGCGGCAGTACCATTGGAACCAGCCGCGCGGGTCTTGCCGGTTGATCCAGCCTTTGGCCTTCCAGTACCGAAGGGGCTTGGATGCGTTCACGCCAAAATAATTGAGCGCGGGGTCATGGCGCGTTGGATTCAATTTGGCCCGCGTGAACCAGTCTTTGGGGAATTCCTTGCCACAGTCCGTCATGTATTTGCCGCCGAATACGCCCAAGGCCAGCATCTGCTTCGGGCTAAGATCGGGCTTAAACTCCGGATGGAAATGCCGACCCGCGGGTTCGGTCAGATAATACACGTAGCCTTTTTGCATCTTGTCGTTCACAACGACCTTCTTCGCACGCCTTCGCATGGCATGTATGATACAGGGCATGACAAACGAACGCGAACCTGTTGTTCAAAAAGAAACGAAGATGGGCAAACGGACGATCATCGCATCCGTTGCGGGCGTTATCGGAGCTGCGGCCCTGGCCTATTCCCTGCTCCTGCACCCGTCCTGCGCATACCGGAACAGCTATGTTCAAGAGGCGAACAAATGCGGAGTTCAGCGGGTCACGTGCCATGGGATTTTCTGTTCCCCGCAAACGGATGAGGTGCTTTCGTGCGGTGAACATACGAACGCCTGCGGGGTTCGGGTTGATTGCGGATGCACGGACGAGAATACAACGGATTGGGAATGACGCGCCGTTAAAGCCGCGATGGACATATTCAAAAACGCCACCGGTTCGGTGGCGTTTATCGCTCAGGTTCCGACGGGATGCCGTCAGAAGCTCGGCAATTAGGGATGTTTTCAATATTTTATTGATAGCACATCCCTTCATGGAAAATCACCTAACATTGAAGATGATTTTCCGAGTTGAGAATGGAAAAAGTTTCCGCATTCCCAAAAGGTATGTTCAAAGAGTAAGCCTCACGTGATGATGTCTCCGATCATCGGGCAGCGGATCATGGTGAGGGATCGGCCGTCCCAGTTGATGAGGACATCGTCTTCCCGATTCGGGTCTCTGCTCTCAAGCAGGAGCATCGTTCTTTCCCGCATCCGGTAGAGCCGCTGTCGAACGTTGGCCCGATTTTCCCATCCTCTGTAAAAAAGCGGATAGGCGCCGCGGGCAACGAGCATCACACTGCTCTTTTTCCTGCGGAGCTTCTCATCCTCGATCACTCGCGGAACCTCGCCCTTGCAGTCAAGCGCGAGGAATTGATGGCCGTACGAACCGATCATGACGAGCGCCGTTCTGCCGTCGCTGTTTAACCCGCACATCAGGGCATGCTTGGTCCTGAACGGTCCGACGAATATCGGCTCAGGCCGCCACGAGTCCCACTGAATATCCGCAGTCATAACGCGGAGCACGGGCTCTTTTCGGTGAACGGCCCGCAAACACTGATATTGCCGTCTTCTGATGCCTTCGACGGGAACGCGCGAATCGCCGATAACGAGGATTCCGCCTGCGGGATCGGAAAGCCGAATGCCTTCCATGACCCCCAGCCGCATGTGTACGCTAAAGCACTTCATGACTTCTCTCCTTTTCTTGGGTTTTTAAGGTATGCCAAAGCAACCAACGATGGCGCTATTAAAGCACATTTTTCATAATTTGTCAAGCCAACTATTCACACGAAATTTCCATGGATTCAAGACGCGCCCGGGTAAAACGCGACGGTTTTCGTGGCGTTGGACGTAACGTGCCATGTCCATAAAAAACGGCCTTCGCGGATGTTTAGGGGCGCACAGCTGTGCG
Source organism: uncultured Gammaproteobacteria bacterium (assembly GCA_964392485.1). Taxonomy (GTDB): domain Bacteria; phylum Patescibacteriota; class Patescibacteriia; order 2-12-FULL-60-25; family 2-12-FULL-60-25; genus 2-12-FULL-60-25. The sequence continues at coordinate 2,066 of CAYMPS010000053.1, forward strand.
CCCCTACGAGGAACGTTGCGTTTTCATGACACGCATCGCGGTTTATGGGAGTCGTTGCGTGGTCTGGGACGCGTGCAACGATCGGTAAAATGCGAACGGTCCAGATGATGTAGGGGCGGAGCCTTGCCCCGCCCTTAAAAAGCAACGACTTACGCCGATATTCGGACGTTACTTCTTCTTCCCCTCCAGCATCATGTAGAAAATCGGGACCATGATGAGGGAGAGGACCGTGGCGAAGATGATGCCGAAAATGATGGTCCAGGCCAGGCCCTGCCAGAGCTCGTTCGTGAAAGCGAGCGGGAGGACTCCCACGGCGGTCGTGACGGTCGTGAGGATGATCGGCTGGAGGCGTTCGCCGGCGGACACGATGATCGCTTCCATCTTTTCGAATCCATTGCGGATGTTCGCGTTGATCCTGTCGATGAGGACGATGGAGTCGTTCACCACGATTCCCGCGAGCGCGGCAATGCCGATGAAGGCCGGGAAGCTGAAGTTCAGTCCCAGGAGCGCGAGGCCGAAGAACACGCCGATGAGCGACAACGGAAGTGAGAACAGGATGATGAACGGCTGTTTGTATGACTTGAACTGGAGCACGAGGAAGAAGGCGATGAGGATCAGGCCGACGATGAGCGCGTTCCACAAGCTCGCGTACGATTCGGCAATCTGCTGGAGGTCGCCGCCGAACTCCACGCGCACGCCTTCCGGCAGGGTCATACCCGCGATCTTCTCCTTGAGCTGATCCGTAATTTCAAGCGCGGTCACGTCTTCGCGATTCGACGCCTCAACGGTCACGACCTGCTCCCCGTCTTCGTGGCGGATGGATCGCACGGACGGATGGACTTCTACGTCAGCCAGCTCCGCGATCGGAACCGCGCCAACCGGCGTATGAATGAGGATCTCTTCGACTTCCCCGATGTTCGTGATGCGGGACGGACAAATGGTGAGCCGATCGCGCTTTTCCAACAGAGAAGTGACCGGATCGTTCGTGCATTCCGGGTCCCGGAAGTCCAGACGGACGACCACGGGGACTTCTTCGCCCGACCGGATGATCTTTACGGAATCATTGCCGAAGACGGCCGAACGGAGCTCGCCCGCAACCTGCGTTACGGAAAGCCCGTAGTACGAGAGCGCATCGCGCTTGAGCGTAAACTGAAATTCGCCGGTTCCGGCTTCCACGCTCGTCCCCGGGTCCAGCACGCCGTCGATGGTTTCGAGCTCGCGCAAAATCGCTTCTGCCGCGCGTTCGGATGAAGCGGGATCGCCTCCGAGCACGCGAAGGGAGACCGCCGCTCCGCTCGGAGGTCCGGCGCCCAAATCCTGCACCTCTACCTTGGCATCGGTGATCTGCTTGATCTGTTCACGAAAATCATCCGTAATCGTATAGGACTTGATCTTCCGCTCGTTCGTTGGCGTGAGGTTCACCGTGATGCTTGCGAGGTTCGCCCCTTCGGAGCTCCCGAATCCCGTGCTCATGCTGATCGAAGTCTGCCCGCCGATGACGGTTACGAAGTTCTGCAGTTCCGGAACCTGTTTGACGAGCTCTTCGACCTGCTTGGTCACACGCGCCGTTTCTTCCAGACTCGACCCTACGGGCGTTTCCACGTTCACGTAAAAGAAATCCAGGTCGTACCCGCCGAACATCTCCGTCTTCAGCACGCCGATGGCCGGGAAGGAAACGCCGATGCCGAACAGGAGGACGAGCGAAATGATCCAAGCCCAGCGCTTTCCGCGGCTCGGGAGCGTCCTGCGCAGCAGGTTCATGTGCCAAACGCTGAGCGGCTTGATGATATGCGAGAGCAACGGCTCCTTGCGCGGCTTCATCGGATCAAAATTACGGAAGATGCGCACGGCCACGGCCGGGAGCAGGAGGATTGCCACGAAGAGCGACGCCGTAAGCGCAATGATCACCGTAATCGGGATATGACTTACGTAGTCCCCCATGATGCCGCTCATGAGCATGAGCGGCATGAATGCGCTGATCGTAGTGAGCGTGGCGGAAATGAGCGGCGTCTTGTACGTCTTAATGCTCATGAGCGCCGCATCCATGGGCGGCAGATTCTCTTCTTTCAAAAAATGATGGATACCCTCCATGATGACGATGGATGTATCAACGATGAGTCCGAGCGACAGGATGAGCGCGAAGAGCACGAGCGAGTTCAAGGTCTCGCCGTACGTGTACAGGCCGAGGAACGAAATGAGGATGATGAACGGAAGCGTGACCCCCGTGAGGATGGCTTCGCGGAATCCCAACGCGATGAACAGGATGATGAAGATGATGATCGCCGTCTGCAAGCCGCTTCGCCCCAGCGTATTCACGTCATCGCGGATGAACACGGAGAAGTCGTTCGTCACGAACACCTCCATGCCCGGCGGCAGAACCTCTTCGTCGTACGCGCGCACGACGTCGTTCGCTTCGTCCACGATGCCGAGGATGTTCCCGCCGGTGCGCTTGTAGAGCTGGATCGTGACGGAGCGCTTCTCCTCGCCGGTCGAGACCTGATACACGGTGGACTCGCTCCCCTTTTGCGCGAACGCCTCGCGTACCTCCGCGATGTCGCGGAGCAGAATGCTCTCCCCGTCCCGAGACGCGATGGGGAGGTTCAGGAAGTCTTCCGCCGAATCAAGCTGGCCTTTGAGCGACAGCTGGTATGAAAAATCGTCCGCGCGAAGCGATCCGACGGGCATGTCCGCATGCCCCGCGCGAATGGCCGCGACCACCTGGCCGATGCTGAGTCCGTAGCCGTCCAATGCGCTCGGATCAATGTAGACCTGCATCTCCTCGCGCTCGATGCCGTACAACGGGGCTTTGGATACGCCGGAAATGGCTTCCAATCGATCCTGCAAGTCTTCGGCGTACTTCTTGAGCTCGTCCGGCGCCACGTTCCCAAGCATGGAGTACGTGACGATGGCAAAGTCATCCATGCGAATTTCCGAAACCACGGGGTCGCTCGCATCTTCCGGCAGAACGGACTTCGCATTTTCAACCTCGTCTCTGAGCTTTCGAATGGAATCTTCGAGATCCGCAGACGCCTCAAACTCAACGGTCATGGATGCGAGGCCTTCCCGCGATGCGGATGAAATCTGCTTGACGTTCGTAAGGCTCGCGAGCCGCTCCTCCATGCGATTCGTAATGAGCTTTTCGATGTCGCCCGGAGATGCGCCCGGGTAGGCCACGGAGACCACGGCGATCGGGATGGCGACCTCAGGATCCGATTCCTTCGGGATGGAATAGATGCTCAAAACGCCGCCGATGACGAGGGCGATGAGGATGAGGAGCGTCACGTGCCAGTTCTTCACGAAAAACGCGGTGTAGTGCTTCCGCATCTCCGCAGCTTCTTGGAGCAGTGATTCACGTGTAACCATAGTTGAGTAATATCGAATGTCGAATACCGAATATCGAAAACCTTATTTCAGCGTCAAACGTCTTAATGGCACCCTTTCGACATTCGACATTCGTCATTCGATATTAATTCTGTAGACATTCGATATTTATTCTGTCTGATTCTCTTGAGACGACGTAATCTCTACCAACGTGCCTTCCTGCTCGATGATGCGTCCGCCCTCGATGATGATTTCCATGCCCTGATCAATGCCGCCGATGAGTTCCACGTGATCGCCCTGGATGTTTCCGAGCTCAACCGGAACCTTCTTGGTCTTCCCCTCTTCGATCGTCCACACGTAGGTTTCGTTTGAAGAGATGAGCACGGCCGTAATCGGAATGAAGAGGCGGCCTCCGTCCAATCCCTTGGTCGAAGTGAATTCCACGCGCACGAACTGGCCCGGGTTCAAATCCATGCTCTTCGGGTCAATCTCGACCTTGTATTTCTTGGTCATCGGATCCGCACTCGTTGAGATGGATATGATCGTTCCCGTTTGTTCGCCGAAGCTCACGGCATCTCCAACGGCGATGCGGTCGGCATCATCACGGGACAAGAATACTTCGATCTGCATGGTATCCGTATTCTCGAGCACGGCGAGCGCCGTCCCCGCGTTCACCTCTTCGCCCAACACCACCGGGATATCGGCGATCGTGCCGTTGAACGCGGCGCGAACGAGGAGCTTGTCGCGTGAAATGTTGAGCTGGCTCAGAGCATCCTGGCTCGAAACGAGGGCGTTCTTTGCGCCGATCGTTTGCAAATCCGCGGAACGCTTGGCGTTCTCATAGGCGAGCCTGGCGGATTCCACGGCCCGGCGCGCGCCGGATTCCGCCGTCGTGAGCTGTGCGAGGACGGACGCGTGCGCAGCTTCGGCATTCACCACGGCCTGCGACTTCCCGTTGATGTCCTGCTTGGCCGAATCGAGTGCGCGTTTGGCACTCTCAACCTGCTGCTGCGATGCGATCAAATTCGTTGCGTTCGCATTCTTCGTGGCGAGATACGATCCCTGCGCGGATTCGAGACCCGCGATCCCTCCCCGCACGGATGCGAGGCTCTGAGAGACGGATGAAATGTATGCGTTCAACAGCGTCTCGTTCAATGCACCGGTCGGAACCGTAAAGTTCAACACGACGAGCGTCTTATCAAGCGCTTCCTCTGCGGATAGCGCGGTTTCGCGCATGGATTCATACGTATCTTCCACGTTGATATACGCATCCGCCGCGGATTTCAACGCATCTTCCGCTTCGCGTTTTGAATTTCCCGCAATGTTTCCGATGAGGTCCTTGTACCGTCCCGCGCTTCCGCGAAAATCGTTTGACGCTTCCAACAGCTCATTCGCCGTACTCAACCCCGTAAACATGGACGTCTTGAGTGAACGGATGGCGTTATTCAATCCGGTCTGCGCCACGAACAGGTTGGAGGCGTTGAGCGCCTTCGTCTGCTTCAAATTCTTCTCCGCCGTCTCGAGTCCGAGTTCCACCTGCGCCACGGAGAGACCCGCGTTCAGTTTTGCCGAGTTCAGCGCCTCTTCGGACTGGCGGCGCTGGACCTCGTTCTGTGCGAGCGTGTTATTGAGCTGGATCTCCGCGGTTTCAAGACGGAGCCGTTCAGACTCGATCTGGTTGTTCGCCACGGCCTGCGTGGTCGAAAGATTCGCCTGCGCGTTCGCGTGCAAGAGCTGCGTATTCAAAAAACTGGAATCGAGCGACTCGGAATACAGGAGCATGAGAACATCCCCTTCGCGCACAACGTCGCCGGCTTTCACGTAGATGTCCTGCACGTTCGCGCGGCGCTCGGCGAGCAAATTCGCTTTCTGCCCCACGGCCGCTACGCCGGTCACCATGAACGAATAATCAAGCCCGGGTTCAACCTTCATGGTTTTCACGCCGTACGTGTATTCCCTTACCTCAACCGTCTCATCTTCCTTGCCGAAGCCGCGCGCGGCAATGAGCAATATCGCCCCGATAACGGCGATAACGATGATGATGGAGAGCGCTTTCTTCCAATGTCGTTTCATAGGTTGCATTTGGCTTTTAGCGTTTGGCATCTGGCTTCAGAGGAAGAGCTTCCGCTCCGGCCAAAAGCCGGATACCTGATGCCAAATGTCTGCTTAAGTTCGCCCACTTTGTCACTTTTATGCTTATTTGTCAAGTATGGCTAACTTTTAGAGATATTCTTACGATTTTTAGGGAAAATATTCTTGATTTGTAATCTTAGCATATATATAGATACCTGTCTATATATTAACCCGTCCTGCTTTTCGGATTTCATTGACGATCGTTTAACGCGTACGCTGATCTTCAGCGTAGCTCATTTTCGTCCCCTACGATGGAGGTGCCCGGCCATGACGGCGGAAAAAAATAATAAGGACAAAGCGCACATCGCCAAACGAAAAAACATCAGAAAGCGGTATGGCGTTGAGACGCACGAGTGGCGCAACGGACGCCTGGTAAGCAAAGCCACGGGCTTCGCCGTCCAGGGCGCGCCGGAAATTCCAAAGCCGAGCAAGAAACCCGCTCCAGCACCTCGCGTCCCTCGCGCACTTCGCCATCTGTAGGAATCTGCATCATGCCAACGGCCCGTCTCCCCCACTCAAGGAGACGGGCCTGATTCGTTTTTGCGTTATGGTGATGCCACGTAAAATCCCCCGACAGTTGCCGGAGGCGTAGGTTTTGTGGCCGCATCACAAAAACCCCCGGCCGTATGCCGGGGGTTTTTCGATGGTGCGATCGGGACGATTCCCCGCCGAAAGCTTCGCTTCGCTGCGCATGCAGGC
>CAYMPS010000054.1:0-4633 GCA_964392485.1 uncultured Gammaproteobacteria bacterium
TTAATATCCACAATAAAAAAAAGCTCTAATGAGCTAATTTTGTACACGTGCCACGTCTTTTCAAATTGCCTAAAGTTGGATTCGATCGAATATTGCACCATCTGCCCATCGCCCCGAGTCTGCGAGGGGTGATTTCCCGTACCCATCAATCCCGTCCCACGGGATTGATCATCAACTGTCTTTCCGATTCTCAAGCGCTTCGGCCACCGTCATTTCATCCGCGTACTCCAGTTGCGCGCCGTTCGGCAGGCCGCGGGCGAGCCTCGTGACGCGGATGTGCTCTCCGAATTTTTCGCGAATTTGCTTGCGCAGGTAGAGGGTGGTCGTATCTCCTTGAACATCCGGGTCGAATGCCAGAATGATCTCCGTGATTTTTGATATCGGGGGCTTGAGCCGCTGGAACAGATTTATGATATTCAGCTGTTCGGGCGTTCTGCCGCTGATCGGATCAATGGTTCCGCCGAGGACATGGTACACGCCATGGAAGACGCCCGAGTCTTCAATGATGCGAACGTCTTGCGGTCCCGCAACAACGCAGAGTTTTGATTGATCGCGCTTCGGGTTTGCGCAAATGATGCACGGGCTCGTTGCGGACCAAAGTCCGCAGACCCTGCATCGCGTAATGCCTTCGGCGAGTTTTCGGATCGCTTCGGAAAAACGAATAATGCTCTCCTTCGGCTGGTTGACGAGCCAGTATGCGTAACGCAAAGATGCCCGAGGTCCGACCCCGGGTAATCCGTCGAATTCAGCCGCCGCATCGTGAATCGGCGGGGGAGTGTGCTTACTCATAGGTGGCAGGTTGCAGGGGGGGGCGGGTTGCAGGTATTTAGAGACGATCTTCATTTGCATGGCAGACCTTCTTCAGAGGGCTGCAACCTGAAACCTGTAACCTACTTTTTCATCAGCTGCTGGAAATCCTGCGCCAGCTCGTCTCCGCCGAGATCCTTCATCTTCGTTGCCATGATCTTTTGGATTTTCGTAACGGCGTCGTTCACGGCATCCAGACAACCTTCCTCAAGTGTTTTGAGGTCGTTTTTAAGCGTCGGGTCGATGGAAACGCTCTTCACCTTCTGATTTCCGTCCATCACGACTTTTATCTTTCCCCAAGACGCCGTCCCTTCCGCCGTTTCTTGGCTCAGGGCGTTTTGGAGCGTCTTCGCACGCGAGCGAACATCTTTGAATTGTTTGAGCTTGTTGAACATAAATTTGGCGAGTGGCGAGTGGTTCGCGGCGAGTGGTCCTGTTTGAAGGGAATCTCCATTTACAGATTACCACGCACCACTCGCCACGCACTCCTCGCCATTAGAATGGCGTTTCCGGAGCGTTTTGTCCAGAAGGAAGCGAGGGAGACGCGGGTTCGGCGTTCAGCGGAGGGACGCCCATGGTTTGTCCGTGCGGGAGAGGCGGCGGAGCGCTCATGAATCGTTTTTCAAGATTTTTAAACGACGCGCGCGATTCATCAAAATAGAGTTTTACCATGCCCGTGGGGCCATTGCGGTGTTTAGAGATGTGGATTTCCGCCGTATTTCGTTCTTCCGGAGACAGATCGTCCAGACGGTAGTTCTTATCCACGGCTTTTCGATAGATGAACATGACAACGTCCGCATCTTGCTCAATGGATCCGGATTCACGCAAATGGGCGAGCTTCGGGATTGCGGGTTTCGTGAGTTCCACCTGCCGCGAGAGCTGGGAGAGCGCGAGCACCGGGATGTTCAATTCACGAGCAATGGATTTGAGTCCTCGCGTGATTTGGGATATCTCCTGCGTCCTGTTCTCGTTATAACCGCTGGCTCGGCCCTCCATGAGTTGAAGGTAGTCGACGATCAGGAGCCCGAGTCCCTGTTCCATCTGGAGTCGGCGCGCTTTGGTCCGAATTTCCATCACATTCACCGTGGCCGTGTCGTCGATGTAAATCGGCGCTTCGCTCAGGGTTCCCAACGCATGTCCGATGCGCGTAAAATCGTCATTGTTCCCTTTATCGCTCAGTTTTCCATTTCGCAGATTCCAAAGGTTCACGTTCGCTTCCGCACAGATCATGCGATCCGTGAGGATTTCTTTGCTCATTTCGAGCGAGAAGATACCGGTTGGAATTTTGCTCTTCGTTGCGGCATGACGCACGATGTCCAGCGCCAAGCTCGTTTTTCCGCAACTCGGACGCGCAGCCAAGACAATGAGGTCGCTCTTTTGCAGCCCGCCGAGAATCGTATCCAGATCCGTAAAATTCGTCGGAGTTCCGCGGAGCTTGCCTGAATCGCGATGCAATTCATCAATACGATCGAACGCCGTGCCAAGAAGTTCTTTGATCGGCGTGAACGCCGTCTTCAGGTAGTTCTGGGAGACGGAGAAGAGTTTCTGTTCCGCTTCATCCAGAACGACTTCAATGTCATCGGACTGGTCGTAGCCGAGCGCGCTGATGTCGTTCGCCGCTTTCAGGAGCCGCCGGAGGGTCGCTTTCTTCGTTACGATGTTCGCGTAGTGCGCGACGTGGCTCGCGGTCGGCACGGCGTTCGATAAGTGGACGAGGTACGTCCTCCCGCCGATGCGCTCCAGATGCTTGCGCTCTTCAAGAATATTTCCGAGAGACAGGAGATCGATCGGTTCGTGTTTGCGATACAAATCCAGGATGGATTCATAGATAATTCGATGCTTATCATCATAAAAATCCCCGGGCGTTACGGAGTCCGCAACTTTGATGAGCGCGTCTTTATCGAGCAGGAACGAGCCGAGCAGGGACTGCTCAGCCTCGAGATTTTGTGGAGTAAGCCGCTCGATCTCGCTCATAACGTTTCGACCTTACATGCCTGGCGGGGGATAGGGAAGGGTGGATGAAATGGGGGTAATTGAGAGGAGCCGTGCAGTCGTAAAGTCGTGAAGTCGTACGGTACTTCCTTTACGGCTTTACGACTGTACTACGATACCTTCGTCCTCATGCTATAATTAAAATCGTGATCCACAGAGGGGCACAACGATGGAGGGCAACGCTCCTTTTGCTCGGCACGATTATCGGTGCCGGTATTTTTGGCGTTCCGGCCATGATCGGCGCGTGGGGAATCATCCCTTCAACAATCGCATTTATTTCGCTTACGGGCGTGGTGTTAAGCGCGCACCTTTTGTATGTGGAAGCGCTCGTCGCGAATAAGAAACATTCGCGAATCGCGGGCCAGGCGGGGTACTGGCTGGGAAAAGGACCGGAGGCGCTCGCCGGGGTCATTCAGGCGCTTCAGGTATTCGGAAGCAATCTCGCTTACATCATCCTCGGAGGCGAGTTTATGGCCGTGCTCGCGCAGATCGCGGGGATCGAAATCCCGCTCCTGTTCTGGCAGGTTGCATTCTGGCTCGCCGGAGGAATCCTCGTCCTCTTCGGCCTCAAGCTCGTTGCGCGCGTTGAAGCGTACCTCGTTTGGCTGCTCGTGGGCGTCATCGCACTGCTCGTGGCGATCTTTACTTTGCAGCTCGACTTTTCAATCATCTTCACGATGCCGGAGCAATGGACGTTTGAGCCGTACGGCGTCATCCTGTTTGCGCTCCTGGGGATCACGACCCTTCCGGAAGTCGCGGATGTGGTGAACTACCGTCGGTCCGACGTCTATAAAGCGACGATCCGCGGAACGCTCACGGCCGCGGTGCTCACGTACGGGTTCGGCGTGACGGCGTGGCTCGCGTCTCATGGTTCGCTTGGCCGCGATCCCGCGGAAATCGTGAATCTGCTCCCGCCCGTCCTCGCGTTCATTCTGCCGCTCTTCGGGTTCTTGGCCGTTATGACATCGTTCATCACGTCCGCTCTCGACCTTCGGAACATGTTTCATATCGATTACCATTTTACGAACGCGATAGCATGGATCGTGGCGCTCGGCGTCCCGTTCGCCCTCCTGTTCCTTACGTCGCGCGACTTTTTGGCAACGATCGGACTCGTCGGATCCATGTTCGGAGCGGCGCTCGCGATCATCGTTTCGTTCATGGGGCGCGCCGCGCTCCGTCGTGGCCAAAACGTAAAAAAATGGTGTACACTGTGGCTGTGGCGTGAAGCCGCGCCCATCGTTGTCACGCTCTTTTTCCTCATCGGCGGCATCGCATGGCTCTATGGCAAGTAGCTTGTCGTCTCTATGTCCGTAGGTGCATAGGTACGATTCCTGACAATCATATCGGCTAAAACGTCACATAGCGTACCTGCGCATTCACGAACTTACGAACCTGATCATGTCCAAATCCATCTACGCTCGCGCGATCGGAATATCGCTTCTGAAATCCCTCTCGTACATCATCGGTTTGACGGCAGGGTTCCTGTTCATCGCGGAACGGGTTCCGGCGATGCTGTTCGTTATCGTGCTCTACGTTTTTTATTTCTTCATTACGTTTCTGTTTGCGGAATGGATTTTTGAAGATGGGAACGTTCAGACGAAACAGCTCGTTATCATCATCGCTTCAACCTTCCTCATTGAGATGGTTCTGTCGATTTCGTTCTTCCGTTTCATGGGCGTAGGCTCGATCAACCTTGAAAACATCTCTAAGAGCGTCGTCTTCCTGATCCTCCATGGCGGCGCCATGTTCTCCGCGCTCTACCTCCGCAAGCGCATGCTGGCCAAGGAGGGACTGGCGGAAGGACTGGAGTCCTAAGATAGTCGTGAAGTCGTAC
>CAYMPS010000054.1:4733-8054 GCA_964392485.1 uncultured Gammaproteobacteria bacterium
GTCGTGAAGTCGTACAGTGCTCACTTTACGACCCCACGACTTCTCCCCCCCCATGCCTCGCATCATTTCATTCATCCTCGTCCGTTTGCTCGCGCTCGCGTGGATCCTCATTCTCGCGAACGTCTTTAAAGTGTTGGGGCCGTATTCCATCTCCATCCTCGTCCTCATCAGCGAAGCGCTCTTCGGATACCTTTGGGCGAAGGCGGAGACCGGAGTGACCATGTGCATGCCGAAGCGCGAAGATCCGAAGTTTCTGGTTTCGCTCATGATCGGAACGGCCGTTATCGAAAGCGTACTCGCATGGCTCATCGTTGGAAATTTTGCCCTCTGGGTCATCATCTGGCGCGCGATGACGAGTTACTTCCCCTTCTCCATCGTGGAAATCGTTTCGTACGAGCGGAGGTGCAGGGTGAAGTAATGTCGAATATCGAATTTCGAATATCGAAAAAGCGCCATTGAGGCGCTTTATTTCGTTTTCGAGCGTCTCGACTGAAATCGATATTCTCTTATACCGTTTTGCCTTGAGCTTTATAAAGCCTCACGACATTTTTTAAGAGGAGCGCCACGGTCATCGGGCCAACACCCCCCGGAACGGGCGTCATCCAACCTTCGACGTCTTTCAACGCCTCCGCATCCGCATCGCCATAGACTTTCCCATCCTCTTTTTTCGATGTTCCAACGTCGATGATAACGGCACCCGGCTTCACGATGTCCGGTCCCAAAAATCCGGCGCGCCCGATGCCGATAACGATCGTGTCCGATGTTTTCAGCACCTCCGCATCCAACGCATCCGGATGCATCCTCGCCGTAATGAAACCCGCTTTTTGGAGGATGTGGCACAGCGGTTTTGCGAACGTTTCCGTGTTGGCGATGATCGACGCGCTTTTTCCTCGGGGATCAAGTCCGGTAGCGGCGATCAGCCGCAGGACGGCTTCGTGCACCGGGGAGAGGATCGCGCCCTGTCCCGTTTCGAGCGCTTTCACGTTTTCCGGATGAAATCCATCCGCATCTTTCTTCGGATTGATCTCTGCAATGATGCGGTTCGTATCATGCTTCGGTGGGAGCGGGAGCTGTACGAGAATCGCATGCGTATCCGAATCGTCGTTCCACTCCATGATGATGCGGATGATCTCCTCGTCCGTAACGTCGCCGGTCAGTTTCCGGATGTCCGTTCGGATCCCCGCTTCAACCGCCGCTTTCTCTTTTAGATTGACGTAGAGGCGCGATGCCGGATCATCGCCCACAAGAATCACGCCGAGCTTGGGCGCGCTCGGCAGGTCTTTAACATCGTTCTTTACTTCCTCACGGATTTCCTTTGCAATCGCGCGGCCGTCAATCTTCTGCATGGCCGGGATCGTATCGTAAATTTCAAATTCGGTAAAGGGGTGGTAATAAATATTGCGATATGAATATTGCGAAAATAGATATTTCGATATGAATATTACGACATGAATATTTCTCTGACCCGCGTTTCGAGTATTAGAAAAATACGAGTGCAAGAGAATATTTATCTCGTAATATTCATCTCGTAATATTCATATCGCAATATTTATTACTATACCCCCGGTATCGGATACCGTTCGCACAATCCCCGAACATCGTTTCGCAACGTCTCGTAGAACGGGTCCGTTGTGAGCATTTCACGGAACTCGCGCAACGCTTCTTTGCGTTCCTCTTTGTCGTCAGGAATCTGGATGGTCTTCATGTGTTCGCCGGTCATGCCGATCCAGCTCGCGAGCTGCTTCATATCCGCTCCGGTCATGCCGCGCGTAGTTGCGGCAGGGGAGCCGATGCGCAGTCCGCTCGGGTAGAACGGGGAGCTCGGGTCCTGCGGGATCGTATTTTTGTTCGTGTACACGCCGATGCGCTCCAAGGCTTCCTGATACAGAATCCCTCGGCCGATGCCCGTAGACGTTAAATCCACGAGAATCAGGTGGTTGTCCGTGCCGCCGGAGATGAGTGAGAACCCCGCATCAATGAGCGCCTCGGCCAGGGTCTTCGCATTCTTCACCACGTCGCGCGCGTAGTCTTTGAAATTCGGTTCCATGGCTTCGTTCAGCGCTACGCCGATGCCCGCGATCGTGTTGAGGTGCGGGCCGCCCTGGAATCCGGGGATGATCGTCTTGTCGATTTTCTTCGCGAGGTCCGGGTCCTTGTCCAGTCCCTTCTGCGTCACCATAATCATGGCGCCGCGCGGTCCGCGGAGCGTCTTGTGCGTGGTCGTCATGATGATGTGCGCATACGGCGCGGGATTCTCGTGCTGGCCGCCCGCAATGAGTCCGCCGATGTGCGATACGTCCGCCAGGAGGAGCGCGTTCACGCTGTCCGCAATTTGCGCAATCTCCTCAAACGGAATCTTTCTTGGGATGGCCGTGCCTCCGCAGACGATCATTTTCGGCCGGTGCGTTTTTGCCAGATCGCGAAGCTCATCCAGATCAATGGATCCGTCCGGCTTCACGTGGTAAGGGATGTTCTTCCAGATCCTGCCCGATGCGTTCAGATGGTACCCGTGCGTCAGGTGCCCGCCGTGCGTAAGTTCCAGTCCCATGATCTTGTCACCGGGTTCGAGCGCCGCCAGGTAGATCGCAAAATTCGCCGGACTCCCGGAATACGGCTGGACGTTCGCATGCGGAACATTGAAGAGTTTCTTCGCGCGATCCTGCACGAGCGACTCTAGTTCGTCCGCCACTTCGTTTCCGGCATAGTACCGCTTGCCCGGATACCCTTCGGCGTACTTGTCCGTAAACACGGTCCCGAGCGCTTCCAGTACTTCCTTGGACGTATGGTTTTCGCTGGGGATGAGCGTAACGCCTTTCTGCTGGCGTTCAGTCTCTCGTGCAATGAGGTCTGCGATCTGCGGGTCGGAGGAGGAGAGCATAGTGATGAAAGGGTACATGTTAAGCGGATATTTCGTCCATGGATGTATAAGGCTCTTGACATATCTAGTTATTTATAGTATATATACCGCAGAACTTTCTTAAGAGGTAAAGGCATAGGGGAAAGACAAGAAGAGTACTCGGCATTTCGCCGGGTATAAACCGTGGAGTACCCATGTCTAAAACCCGCAAATGTATGTCAGCCGGCTATGTAAAGTTGTTGACCGCAACGCGCGAGGAGGCGCGAGCGGAGGCCGAAGCTCTTCGAGAAGCGCTCGAAGAAGCGGATCGGCTTGCTGAGCCTCTGTTTTGGCAGATGCTCATGGACGATGAGGAAGGGGATGAGGTGATAGCTAGTTTTGAGATCATCGGTCCGCCATCCGACGACGATACAACGTCTGACTGACGCTATACGCTCTGAACGGATCCACGTGGGTCCGTTCTT
>CAYMPS010000055.1:0-4170 GCA_964392485.1 uncultured Gammaproteobacteria bacterium
GGTCCTCGCGATCCAGCTCGTCGGCGTTCTCTTGATATCCGCCCTCCTCATCCTTCCGGCGACAACGGCGCTCCAGCTCGCAAAGAGCTTTCGGAGCGCGATCATACTGTCTGCGATTTTTGCCGTCATGAGCGTGATTGCGGGTGTCTTCGTGTCATTCCTTCTGAATATTCCAACCGGCGCGACAATCGTTCTCATGAGCTTCGTCGCCTTCGTGATCGCCGCGGGAACGAGAGCGTTTTTTCGCCAAAGGTAGATTACAGATAAGAAACATATCCCAAGGAACAAATAAATTCCAAATGACAAGCTTCAAATGTCTCTATAACGGGTACTCCTTAATTGATGATTGAAACTTAAAGCATTGGAGCTTATTTGTTCCTTGGGATATGTTTCTTGTTACGTCACTTCTCGTACCCTTCTTCATCAAATCGTTTCGCCATGGCATCCGGATCATCAATGAGCCTGATAAGATTTTCGCACGCTTCCTTCGATAGCATCGTAGGCGTTTCATCCGGATCCAGGAGCGTCATAAAGTGATTGATGATTTTGGCGAGATTTTTATGTTTGAGCCATACGACATCCAAATAGGCATACAGTTCGCTCCTCTCTTCCGCAGTTAGCGCCAGTAAAGCGAGCTTGTTCGTTTGCCGAATTTTATTCGCAATCTCTTTTGGAAAATTGGGAATCCGCGCTTCCTGTCTCTTCTCTTTCCCCTTATATCCCCCGTGAACGAAGGCGATTTCTTCCGGACTCAGCGGCTCAGTTGTGACGGTCTTCCCTCCTCGTTCATTAAATGAATGATCTGTCTCATGGCGCTTCGCATCTTCCGACAGCGAATGTCGCTTGGCGGGAGGAGCGTACTCCGGAGATCCCAGTTTCATACCGTTGCTATTTTGCCACGCAGTTCTCCGCCTGTTCCTCTTCCAGCTTCTTTTCGCTTTCCTTGCGTGCCACGAAGAACCCGAAGAGACTGAAGATGACGATGGAGCTGAAAACGATGCCCAGCAGATTGAGGCCGAAGAGCGCCAGTGAACCCGTGACGATATGCAAATCGCCAAAACCGATGCCGATGCCCGTAACGGCGATGGCGGGAAGGAGGGATACGCTCACGGCGATCCCCGGGAGCGTTGCGGACATGTTCGGCCGAACGAGGGCGAATGATGCCGCGATGCCGGATGCGATGGCAACGATGAGGTAGCTGAGCGACGGCAACGACCTGGAGAGGATTTCTTCGTTCATGAGCGCGCCGTGGTAGAAGAGCGACATGATAAACGATG
Source organism: uncultured Gammaproteobacteria bacterium (assembly GCA_964392485.1). GTDB lineage: Bacteria > Patescibacteriota > Patescibacteriia > 2-12-FULL-60-25 > 2-12-FULL-60-25 > 2-12-FULL-60-25. Next base: position 1,278 of record CAYMPS010000055.1, read on the forward strand.
CCATCGTCGTGATGGCAACGGCGATGAGCAGTGTTCTGAACGATCGGATGATGAGATTGAAGTCCGCGATCGTGACGCCGAGAGCGAGGCTCAAGATGGAACTGAGGAGCGGAGCCACGACCATGGCGCCGATGATGATGGCCGCATTATCCAGAAAGAGGCCCGGAACAACGATGAGGATGGAAAGCGTCAGGAGGAGGAAAAAGCCGAATTTCGGGGAGCTCTGTTCGATGAGGTCGTCAATGGCTTTTTTTCGATCGCACTGCGATATGGCGAATATTTCTGGTTTGTTCATATTATTTTTATCATAGATGATCAGTGAGCTGACGTCTATAATCATGCTGTTAAATCCGTCTCTTTTTTAAAAACGAGTTTTACTACTCTAAAAATCTTAACAAAATTAAGCTTTTTAGTGATGCTGTAACGGTTTTTCGTTTTACGCGGTATAGTACGTGCGGGGGAACGTTTATTTCGCACCTTTTCTAACGACAAGGAGCAGCGTATGCCTCAGGGAAGAGAATCGTTCTGCCCCGTGTGCAAGACGATCAATGTGGAGGGGAGATGTCCGAATGTACATTGTCCGAATTGCGGATTTTGTCCAAAGTGCTCTTCGCCTCTTAATCCTGAGGGGAGATGTACGAGCGACACGTGCAGTACGAACCGACCCACGATCGCGCCATCCGTGCGTCCGCATCCCTTCATTCCGAGCCGGCCTCCGAGCCAGTCGTACCAGCGATTAATGGCGATCGGGCGTCCGTTCTCCGGAGCGTACGAACGTGTTCTCAGCGGTGGCAGTCTCCGCAGACATCCCGACAGGTTTGATCGAGATTTTCAAGAAGAAGAACCGCCAACGCTCCGCCAACGTCCGGGACCCGCTCAGAGCGGAACGTATGCACGCACGCTGTCGGAGGAAGCTCCTTCGCAAAAAAAGAAAGCGAGGTAAATCGTCTCGTCCAATACTCAACGCCGACTCCTCTTGGGGCCGGCGTTACTCTTTATGCGTATCGATGCGAACAGCTTTTCCGTGGATGATGGCGTCCGCAACCTTCTTGCGCGCGGAAGCGAGGATGCGCTGGAACGTGCTTTGGGAAATGCCCATTCGTTTTGCACTCGCATGCTGTTCCAGTTCCAGCACGTCATTCAAACGCAGCGATTCCGCTTCTTCGAGACTCAGCCCGACTTCTTCAAGATGGCGGAGCGGAATGCCGCGCGGTTTGAAATACGATACATTGGGATCGAATCGGATACAGCGGGGTTTTCGAGGTCTGACCATAAAGGATTCAGCCGAACATGAGCCATGCGGGCTTAAGGAATAAGAGGAGGCCGATGACGATCATCAGAATACCTCCGATGAAGTGGTTGATGCGCGAATACTTCGTTGAGATACCCACCATGTGGAGCGTTTTCATGGCGATGATGAACACGAAGAGGTCATCGAGCATGAAAATGAGGATGTACAGGAGGAGGTATGCGTAGTACTGCCACAGGGGCAGATTCGTCATGGTGAGGAGCTGCGTGTAGATGACCGGAAATCCGGCGGAGCATAATAGCTCGATGAGGTTTATGGCGAAAGCAAGGCCGATGATTCCAACGATGGCCAAGAGGAATCCTTTTCGGGATACGACATCTCGCATGCGCGTGAACAGGCGCTTCCTCCGCTCTTCGCCGACGACCTCGCATCCGCTTTCGGGTTTTTTGATATAGGCATGGAGGTGGTATCCGCCCGCTGCGATTGCGAGCGCCGCGATGCCCGCTCGGACCCAGGAAACGAGACCGAGGAAGAGAAGAGCGTTCAGCCACGCCGTCATGAACAGGAAATAGATGAACGCGGAAGCGGCGATGAACGTGCTTCCGAGCGTCCACATGCGCCTCTTATTCTCCATGCCGATGAGCAGACTGATGAGAAACAAGAGTACCCACATGGCGCATGGATTGAATCCATCAAGGAATCCGATAACGATGGTGATGGCGGGGAGAGAAACGTTTTTAATTTTTACATTTCCGATGAACGGAACGGGAATGGATTCCGGGATTGGGTGTTCGGAGACCGTCTGGCTCAGATAACTGTCCCCGGACTCTGTTTCTCTGTTCGGTTCCGCGTTGTCCGTTGTAGGTTCGTCCGCGGCTTCCGGAAGTTTTTCATTTGAAGGCGCGGGAACATTCGGAACGGACGGCGAAATTTCGGGACGCGGCTCTTTTCCGAGAACAGATCCGACAACGTCGAAGCAGTAGGACTCCATACAATTGAGAATCTGGTCCTTTATCGTTTTTCCGGTCGTTTCTTCATTTAAAAATCCGGTGAACGCACGATCCCCTATTGCCGTAAACGGAACGCCGGATACATCCGCTTGCGTTTCGCGTCCTACACGGAAAAGGAGTTCCGCGTTCGCCTGATCCGTGCCTACTTCATAGCGGTGTACTTCCAGCGCTTCATATTCTGATTCGAGTTTGCTCAAAAAATAGCTCTCTTTGGCGCAGTGCGGACAGCTGGAGGAAAAAAAGAAATAGACGTCAACGGTATTTCGTTCTTCCGCTGAAGCGCAGACCGGTTTTGCGAGCGCTACAATAGAAATAACGATCGCAAAGAGAACGCTAAGGATGATCGTTCTTTTCATATACTAGCGATTTTTATTTTCGTTGATGATTTTGAAGAGCTCGTCTTTTGCACGCTCTCCTGAAATGCGAAGAATTTCATCGCCCTCTTTACTTATAAAGATGAAAACCGGAATAACATCTTTTGAGAGGTTATACTTTTCAATAATTTCCGGGTGGTCGTCAAACTCGAAATATTCCGTTTTCAGCCAAGAGTTCTCTTTTTCGATTTCCTCCCAGCGCGGTTTCATCACCAGGCATCCCGGACACCAAACAGCGCCTATTTTAAGCACGTTCATAG
>CAYMPS010000055.1:4270-7975 GCA_964392485.1 uncultured Gammaproteobacteria bacterium
TTTGATATGGTTAATAGTTATATAATGAATATATACCCATAACATTCATTTGTCAAGCTATTATCAATTGGGTTGTGGATAACAGAAAAATCGAGGAGCGCTCCCCGATTTTTCATACGATGCTCTTATCGGTTGAATGGTCCGAATCCATGTCCTCGCCAAGGCATGGGGCCGTCCATCATCCCTCCGTGCATTCCCTGCCCGTTGAGGTTCATGCCCTCTCGTAGCGTATTCGCCTGCTCCATGAGTCCGTGCAGCTCAACGTGCTTATCGAAGGTTTCCTGATTGATTTCTCCCTCATACGCAGGGAGTTCTCCGACAAGCGCTGCCCACGCTTCGTAGTCCTTGGTTTCAACCGCTTCACGGATCGCGGCGAACTGTTGGTTTGCTACACCCCTCTTTCCGAATCGTTGAATGCCGAGTTCATCCGCAATCTTTTTTGCGCCCTCGTTGTCCCCCGCCTGCGTACGTTCGTACATCTCTTGGAGCTTTGAGAACGTTTCTTCATTCACGAGCTCATTCGCGTTCGGCCGCTGGTTCATGAGATCCGCCCATGCCTGGTAGTCGCCATTCTCTATGGCTTCACGGACCTCTTTAAAAGCGCTGTTCATTTGCTTTCGATTGCGGAACATCATTCCACAGTTTCCTTCCCTCCCCCGTTCATCAACGGACGTATTCGCTTGCTGTGCATCATCGGTTTCCGAAGCCTTTGTGTACGAGACCGCACCGGCTGTGATAACGAGCGAGAGAATCGCCGCGCTTAGAATGAGATGCTTACTCGTTAAGGATCGTTTCTTCATAAATAATTGATTGTTAGGAATGAGACGGAATGCGCGATTCCGGAAGCTTCTCATACTTAATACGCAGGATCGTTCGGTATTCTTTCATTCATAATCCGCATAAAGAAGATCGGTTTCAGCGGAGATTCCCATGGTAGAATGAGATCCGCTTCAAACGCATTCGCCTCAACGGGCCTTCCGAGACAGCGGACCTTCATGCCCTGTTGGAGAAGAGGAGGCGGCATGGGTACGGGCCGGCGCGTGAGGACGATCCAGTCTTTATCCCGTAAATCTCGCATTCGGAATGAGAGCGAATCCGTTATTTCGACGACTGTTCCGGCGATGATCCCCTTTTCGGGCCGCGACCACATCCGCGCCCGCGGATGCAGGAAGCGTTGATACGTCGGCACCTTGTCCGAGAGGACGAGATCAATGGCGCGTCCCGCTCCGATGTCGTAGAAGAATACGCCGAGGACCGCGCTGATAAAGACGACTGCAACCGCAACCGTCGGAATTCGATAGCGGTATCCTCCCTTCGTGTGCTTAAAATTGTAGTGGGCGATCAGGATGAATGCCGCGAGCGTGAGAATCCAGAAATACGGCAGGGCGATGAGAATGACATCGACGGTTCCTTCACCCGCTTCGCTCAGCGCATCCAAATCATCATTTCGAAGCATGTAAATAATGACGGATGCCGCGAGTCCGCCGATGATGAGACAGGCGATTCCCGCGGTCCAGACCGCGGAATCCTTCAATAAAAACTCCCACCGCGGTTTCGGGGTGATGTGCTTTTTCTTTATCTCATCGAGCACGTTACGGCTCAGGTTGCTGTCCGTCATATGTGTGTTAATTCAACGCCCATTTCTTTCGCCTGCTCACGAAATCGTTTCTTCGCGCGATTGAGCAGTGTTGCAATCGTCCCCATGGGTTTTTTGAGGATAAACGACATCTCTTTATAATCCTTTTCTTCGAGATATTTCAGGACCAGTACTTCCCGGTATTTCACATCCATTGAATCGAGAACCTTCAAAATGGCTTCCCGCGTTTCTTTTTTTTGCAGCTCCATCTTGATATCAAGCTCGCTCGCAAGCGCTTGGACGATGTCTTCACGAATCATCTCCGCATGGCCTTCAGCGCGAGCCCGGAGTTTGCGATGGTTGCTGATAACTTCGTTTCGCGTAATGCGGTATATCCATGAGGAAAACGGTTGGCGTTGATCGAACGCATTTATATGTTCGTAGACTTTTATGAATACTTCCTGCAGGATATCTTCCGCTTCATCCGTTCTGCAGTTGGAGATTCTCAAAATGTAGCGTTTGAGCTTTCCTTCATACCGTTTAATGAGCACGCCAAAAACTTCCTGATTTTGTAATGTCAGCCGGACGAGTTCTATGTCTGTTTTCGTTTGCCAATCAGGCATGTTGAGTAGCAGCTGGCTTTCGGTATGGCTTCGAATCTGATTTCAAGAATGCGTCGATAAGGAATGGAATTTGGAGATTAAAGAGACAGCGAAGAGAGATGATCTTATGAGGTCTGAAAATCGATATCTCTTAAAGATCGACCTTTCCGTCATGTATTACGCAGCATTCCCTCTATTTCTTTCATCATATCGCCGTTTTGGAGGAAAAAGTATATTCCGACGCAGAATAGAATCGTGGTGATGAGAATGATGACCGATATCCTCTGGCGTTCTCGTTCCGTCTCCTCGCCGAGTACGTCTGCGGTTTTAACGGCCGTTTCTTCCTTGATGGATGTCCCTTTTAACGCGAGCCGGTTTTCCAGAAATGTCCATTTCTTTTTCTTACCCGAAGGGAGCACGGAAAATAATCCGAAAATGATTCCGATGACAAGATTGTTCGTCAGTTTGTACATGACACCCGCCACGATCAGCACGGATAGGAGTTGAAGGAAAACTCGCTTGCGGGGGTCCTCCGAGGCGTTTTTCATCCGTTGTTCCATAAATGCTAAATGGGTTTTTATATTAGGTGTGGATAACATGTATCATAACTCATATCCTAGCCGATGTGCTGTTTTTTGAAAAAGGAAACGGCTTTCAGCCGCGCTCCCCATCGATCTGGAGCTTATGGCCGAAAGCCGGTGTTTGCATCCTTCGCACATACAGGATTATACCACGGAGGCGAGGTGATGTTACAAGGGATAAAAGAGACAGGAGGGCGTCATCATTCCATTGCTGAATGGTTGAATTGCTGAATGGTTGAACTGTTAACGAAGCTAATTGCAGGAAAAAATTGTTTAACAATTTAGCAATTCAACAATGAAACTACGGCTGCACCTTCCCCAAGAGGTACGCCTTCCTCTTCCGTTCCGGAAATTTCTCGATGGCATACCGGAGCATCGTGCGAGGCATGTGTCTGTAGTGTTTTTGAAGAAATGCTTCGAGCGTTTTCATATCCCGCTTCCCCACCTCGCGCAGCATCCAGCCCACGGCCTTATGAATGAGATCATGCGTATCGTCACGGAGTTGATGCGCGATCGCGAGCACATCATCGAAGTCTTGATCGCGGATAAACCGGAATGTGGACACGATCGCGATCCGTCTGTCCCAAAGGTTCTTTGATCTCGAGAGCGTCATTAACATTCTCCTCGGTTTATTTTTAAGATATCCGCCGACGATTCCGGGTGCAGTGAGGTCAACGAGATCCCAGCTATTAATCCACTTCGTGGATGCGAGATAGATGTCGTAGATGCGTTTTCGCTTCTTTTCATCTCCCCGCTCAAATTGATCAACGAGAATCAGAAGTCCGCACAGCCGCTCTTCGTGCCACGGGGAGCGGATGAGTTTTAGCGTTTCCGATAGCGGCAGATTGCGGAATCGCTTCACGATGCTTCGGATCTGCGGAACCGTAATGCCCAGAAATTTGTCTCCCGCGCCGTACTCCCCTTTTCCGGTTTTGAAAAAGCGCGA